>JAOXRV010000543.1 GCA_025800435.1 Cellvibrionaceae bacterium
CTCGGCCGTGGCGAACTTGGGGTCGTATTCGGTATAAACCTGCCCTTGGGTAAGCTGGTAATCTGTATTGATGCCTATGTTCTTAAAGACCACCTTCAACTGGGTATCGGCTAGGTAGGGTACGGTGATATAGCCCCAGCCACTAAAACGGCCGTTGGCGCCGTTGGTCTCTTGTACGGTCACCGGGAAATCGCCAGCGGTAAAAGTTTCATTGACCCCCAAGCGGTGCAGGGGTTTTTGGTTGGTAATTTCAAGCTGCGGGGCGACCCCACAATTGTAATCGGCCGGGTCTTGTAAGCCTATGGTGGTAAAACTTTGGACCGCTCCATAGGTATATGCGCCATTTTGGCTACACTTGCCCCCGATCTGGTAACTATAGGTGGTGTTCTCCTGTAAGTGGAAGATACGACGTTGGGGCTCTTGGCTGTCGAGTTGGAACCAATGGTCGTTACCGGCCTTGCGCAGGCGAATACGATAGCCCTTGTAGCGGGTATCGCCCTGCCAACTGAGCTGTTCACTAAAGGGTCCCTTGGCCTTGGCCAGGGCAAAACGGGGCGGCTCGCAAGGGGTGGTATGGGTAAAATGGAAAATCTCGCTATAGCCGTTGTTCCTGAAAAGTCCGGTCTCGTTGATCCCGTCGGTGACCACGGCCCTTACCCGCCAGCCGTAGGTACGGTCGGGCAACAAGGGGGTCTCGCCGGGGCCATAGAGCAAGGTAGTGGCCTGGGTGGTGGCGGTATACAGGTTGGGCGAGGCCAAAAAAGCGGCCTGGGGATCGATCTGCTCGTCCCAGAGTTCCCGTAGTTCAAAACGGTACTCTACCCCGGTGGCGTTCAAATGTCGGGGGGTCCATTGAAAAATAATGTTCTGTGGATCGCGGGCCAAAATCTCACTGTCGCGTTGGGGCCGGTTCAGGATCGGGGGATCGTTCAGTACCAGGTAAACGGTGGCACAGCCCTTGGCCGAGAGCCGGCGGCCGGTAACGAAATCGAAGGCCTCAAAACAAAAGCGGTACAGTCCATCGGGCAGGGGCTCGCTATATTGCATGGGCGTTACACCCTGAAGATTCGCCAGATCGAAATAGGGTCTCAAATCTACGTTCGAGAGCCGTGTGGGTACCCCGCCATGCAGTGTTACGGGCTGGGCCCCTTGTACGAAATCGTTGGAATGGATCTTAAAGCGATTGCCCTCCAGACTAAAACGTAAACGGGCCTGTAGGCTGGGTTCGTTTACATCGGTAAGCAGTAGGTTGAGCCAGAGCCGGTCTTGGGTACCGCTGGCATAATCGGCCAAGCG
>JAOXRV010000545.1 GCA_025800435.1 Cellvibrionaceae bacterium
GCGCTAATACCCCTGGCGTTGAGTTGCTTGCTGAGCCGGTTGGCGCCGTGTTTGGTGCGGTTAAAAATCAGCACCTGGTGCCAGTCGTGATCTTTGATCAGCTTGGTCAACAGCTGTGATTTTTGGTTTTTATTGGTTGCACACAGCCACTGGTCAACGGTGGTGGCAGTGGAGTTTTTTGGGGTTACAGAAATCTCCACCGGGTTGTTGACCAGGCCTTTGGCCAGCTGGCGGATATCATCGGAAAAAGTGGCCGAAAACATCAGGTTTTGGCGCTTGGCCGGCAACAGTTTAAGAATGCGCTTAATATCGTGAATAAAGCCCATATCCAGCATGCGGTCGGCTTCATCCAGCACCAGAATTTCCAGCTCGTCAAACTTCACCGCATTTTGATTGTATAAATCCAGTAGCCGCCCGGGGGTGGCCACCAGAATATCGGCCCCTTTGCGCAGTTTCATCATTTGCGGGTTAATTTTTACCCCACCGAATACCACCGCCGATTTAAGTGGCAGCTCGGCCCCGTAGTTGGCAACGCTATCGCCGACCTGGGCAGCCAGCTCTCGGGTGGGCGTTAATACCAGCGCCCGGGCCTGATTGGCCTTCGCCAGCTTGCCGCTGCGCAGCAACTCAAGCATGGGCAGGGTAAAGCCGGCGGTTTTACCGGTGCCAGTCTGGGCCGCGGCCATTACATCACGACCAGCTAAAATGGCGGGGATAGACTGGGCCTGGATCGGCGAGGGGGTGCTGTACCCCTGTTTGCGTACGGCATCTTGAATTTGGGGGCAAAGGGCTAAGGTATCAAAGCCTGGATTGCTGTCGGTGGGTACATCTGTTTGCATAATGGGCGCTTTTGGGCTCAAAAGCCGCACACTTTACCCTAAAAATGCACAAAACGTTACCCTAGTGGTGCTGCCGTGACGTAACGAATAAGCATTACGATACCTTTGCAAAAGTATCAAACCCACTTTCGTTAACAGTTATGGCATAAATGGCAAAATTAACCACCAGCCTGCCTTTATTGCCAGTTTTGAGGCCTAAGCTTACAGGGTTAAAATGACAGTCATTCTCAACTTTACCCCAGTTACTCCACCCCAGTTACTTCACACGAAGAGGTTTATCATGAAGACTAAAATGACCGAAATGTTTGGCATTGAGCACCCAATTATGCAGGGCGGCATGCACTATGTTGGCTTTGCTGAGCTGGCGGCAGCGGTATCCAACGCCGGGGGCCTGGGTACGATTACCGGCTTAACCCAGAAATCCGCCGCCGATCTGGCCAATGAGATCGCCCGCTGTAAAGACATGACCGATAAGCCCTTTGCGGTAAACCTGACTTTTTTGCCGATTGTAAACACCCCCGACTACCCCGGTTATATCAAAGCCATTATAGAAGGCGGTGTGAAGGTGGTAGAAACCGCCGGCCGCAGCCCCGAGCAATATATGCCCCTGCTTAAAGATGCTGGCATCAAGGTGATTCACAAATGTACTTCGGTGCGCCACGCCCTTAAGGCCCAGAAAATCGGCTGTGATGCGGTATCGGTGGACGGCTTTGAATGCGGTGGCCACCCCGGCGAAGACGATATCCCCAATATGATTTTGCTGCCCCGGGCCGCACAAGAGCTGGAGATTCCGTTTGTGGCCTCCGGTGGTATGGCCAACGGCATGTCGCTGGTAGCAGCCCTGGCGATGGGCGCCGAGGGGGTTAATATGGGTACCCGTTTTATCGCCACCCAAGAGGCGCCGGTGCATCAAAATGTCAAAGATGCCATTGTTGCCGCCAGTGAGCTGGACACCCGCCTAGTCATGCGGCCACTGCGCAACACCGAGCGGGTCATGAATAATGCCGCGGTAGAGCGACTATTAGAAAAAGAAAAACAACTGGGCGATAAGCTACAGTTTACCGATATTATCGATGAAGTCGCCGGTGTCTATCCGAAGATTATGGAAAACGGCACCATGGATGCCGGTGCCTGGTCTTGTGGTATGGTCGCCGGCCTGATCCACAATATCCCCAGCTGTGCCGAGCTAGTTAACTCGATTATGTCTGAGGCCGAAGACATTATTCACCAGCGCTTAAGCAAGCTGGGTTAAGAGCCCCCGCCGGGGGCTCACTGCCTAGCGATTGACATCGACCACAGTGCGGCCGCGCTGCTTTTTACCCTGTAACTGGGCGGCGGCGGCACTGGCGATATCCTCCAGCCCAATCACTTCGGTCATGGCATTGAGATGGTCCATGGCCAAATCTTGGCCCAGGCGGCGCCATGCCTCCAGCCGGCGCGCGCGTGGGGCGTAGACACTGTCGACCCCAGCTAAGGTGACGCTGCGCAAAATAAATGGCATCACCGTGGCCGGTAAATCCGGGCCTTGGGCCAGGCCGGTGGCGGCCACCACGCCATCGTATTTTAGGCCGGCGCAAATATTGGCCAGGGTGTGACTGCCGACGGTATCAATGGCGGCGGCCCAACGCTCTTTAGCCAGTGGGCGTCCCGGCTCGCTCAACTCATTGCGATCGACAATGGCGCTGGCGCCAAGGGATTTTAAATAGTCTGCCTGCTCTGGGCGGCCGGTGGAGGCCGCTACCTGATAACCGAGCTTGGCCAAAATCGAGATGGCCACACTGCCAACGCCACCGGCGGCGCCGGTCACCAATACCTCACCTTGATCGGGGCAAACACCATTGCGCTCCAGGGCCAGTACACAGAGCATGGCGGTGTAACCAGCGGTGCCAATAGCCATGGTTTGTTTGGCACTAAAATTAGCAGGCATGGGCACTAACCAGTCACCCTTGACCCGAGCTTGCTGGGCAAAGCCACCGGCGTGTAACTCGCCCACGCCCCAACCGTTTAACACCACTTTATCACCGGCCTTGTAATCGGGGTGGTCGCTGGCGCTAACGGTGCCGGCCATATCGATGCCGGGAATAATGGGGTAGTTGCGAATTGACGCCAACTTGCCGCACACCGCCAGGCTGTCTTTGTAATTGAGGGAAGAGTAGTCGACCGCAATGCTGACATCGCCCTCGGGCAGATCACTGGGCTTGTAGTCGGTCACTTGGCTGCTGACTTGGCCGTCAACTTTATTGAGCAATAGCGCTTTCATGGTACCTCCAAAGCTCGCTGGGTAGTTATTATCGTGTCGTGACCCGCTGATCTCGACCCAGCCATTCTGCGCAATAGGGACCGCGCGGTCAATTGTTGTGCTTAAGCCTGTGTGTTGCTCATCCAGCTACTCCAGAGTGTGCGTCCTTGGGTGCCATTATGCAGAGTTGCCCTAGTGGTAAAACGCCTCAGGTTCTTTATTGCTCTCAATAAACTTCAAGAAATCTGGCTCGGCCAACGGCTTACTAAAGTAGTAGCCCTGATAGTGCTGGCAAGCGTGGCTCTGTAAAAAGCTCAGTTGCGCTGAGTTTTCCACGCCCTCGGCCACCACATTGAGCTTAAGGTGCTGAGACATTGCCAGGATGGTCTCAACAATGGCGTCATCATCCGGGTCTTTGCCTATATCGGCCACAAAGGAGCGGTCAATTTTTAATTCGTTAATGCTCAGGTGTTTGAGATAAGCCAGGGACGAGTAGCCGGTACCAAAGTCGTCTATGGAGATCTGGAAGCCATGGGCGCGCAGTCGTCGCAGCCGCTCCTCGGTGGACTTGGTGTCGTGCATTAACACATTCTCGGTAATTTCTAGGGTGATCTGACTGGGTTTTACGCCAAAATAGCTGCAGCTGTGCAACAACTGACGCACCACATTGCTCTGGTTTAATTGCAGCGGGCTGACGTTGATGGCCATGGTAAAGCCTGGGTGATAATCCTGAATAACCTTGGCGAGTACTTTGATGGAAGCCTCAATCACCCAAGCACCCAAATCCGTAATTAGGCCGGTTTCTTCGGCGATGGGAATAAACTCTGCCGGCGATACCCAGCTGCCATCGGGCAGGGGCCAGCGGCACAGGGATTCGGCGCCGATAACCTGAGCGGCGTTATCAAACTTGGGTTGAAAATACAGCTGAAAATGATTGGTTTTGATCGACTCGCGCATTTTGCTTTCAAGGTGCAATCGATGTTCAATGGTTCTTTGCATCTTGGCTTCAAAAAAGCAGATTGAGTTTTTGCCATTGTTTTTGGCCTGGTACATGGCGGTGTCGGCGTGTTTCAGAATATCCGCCACCGGCACTTCTTTGTTATGGAACAGGGTGACCCCAATGCTTGGGGTTAAATGAAATTCCGTGCCTTTGTGCACAAAGGGTGGGGCAAAGGTGGTGCGTATTTTCTGGGCAATTTTTTGGGTGCTCATGGTGGCCATACGCTCATTGGAAAAATTGGCCGGCACCAGCATTACAAACTCATCGCCGCCAAAGCGAGCCACGGTATCCTGGGCGCGGGCGGTGGCGCCCAGGCGTTTGGCCACTTCGACTAAGATGGCGTCGCCCACCGCGTGACCGAGGGAGTCGTTAATGTATTTAAAATTATCTAAATCCATAAACAACACCGCACCGTAACAGCTGTTGCGCTCGGCAAAGGAAACGGCCTGGTTGAGCCTGTCCATAAATAAATTGCGGTTGGGTAAATTGGTCAGTGTATCGTAATAGGCCTGGCTGGATATTTTTAATTCGGCGGCTTTCTTTTCGGTGATATCGCGTATGCTTAAGTGAGCTAGATTGCGGTTGTCGTCAGACGGTATTTTGCTCAGGGTAATTTCGGCGTAGAACTCTTTGCCTTTTAGGCCCTGGCAGCGCCATTCGCGCAGCAGGGGTTGGTCGTAGTTATTGGTTTTAAGGGCACGCATAAACTGCAGCCGTATGATGCTGCCCTGACTCTCGCCCTCGGCCAGCAGTTGATGCAGGTCAATATTTCTAATCTGTTCCTGGTCGTCCAGCTCAAGCAGTTCTACAGCGGCAGCATTGCACAGGGTAGGGCGGTCATCCTCCAATAATATCATGGCGTCGAGGGAGTGGTCGAAAAGGTTGCGGTACTGACGCTCGCTGGTGGCCAGCGCCTGCTGCATGGTTTTGCGTGCACTTAGGTCATCGCTAAGTTTGGTATTGAGATGGCGTAGCTCGGTGGTGCGTTCGTCAATTCTTGTTTCTAAATTAGTTTTGGCCTGGCGCAGTTGTGCTTCGGTTTCACGGTGGCTGCAGACCTCGTCCTCTAAGCTCTGATAGGTATCGGTTAGGTCTATTTCCACCGCGCGCAAATAGCGCACCACCACAAAAATCAACAGGATAAAGGCAAGCACTGATAGCCCCAGGTAAAAGGCGAGCTTGCGGTTGAGCTGGCTGACAATATCGGTAATGTCGATAGCGCTTACGTGAATCACCGATAGGTTTTTGTCGCGGTCATAAATTAAGCGTTTGCTGCCCTGGTAGTGGCGGCCCATATGACGAAAGCGAATGCGGTTTAGGGTGTTGTTGTCATTGTGTAGAAAATTGTCTTCATCCAACACTTTGTCGAGCCGGCCAAAGTCGTTAAATACCAAGGTATAAGTGGGCTCCGCCAGCCCGGCCAACGTAATCTGGTCACCGCTGAGTGGGCCCATCTCGTTGTTGGCAACGGCCAGCAGGCTTTTAATATGCAGGTCTCGGGCTAGGTTTAGGGCTACGTGGTCAGCCGGGCGTGCCACCTCAAAGTAGGCGTGTAGCTGCCCCTGCTTGTGTATCTCTTCCACCACGCACAGCAGCACCTCGCCTTTATCGCTGAGTTCGAAATGCCATTCTTGATTGAGCTCGGGCAAATCCAGCAGTGTGAGTTTGTGGCGGTTTAGGTTTAGGCCGTCTTCGTCTTGCAGGCCCAGCAAAGTGGCGTCGGCCTGATACAGGGCCAGGTGATGAACATTGTGTTGGCGCGATAGCAGCTCGTAGCGCTCGGCCAGGTCTTGCTGGATTTGGTTGGGGGCCAGGTCTTTAATCCCGTCGCTGTAGCGGCTGGCAATGTTTTCGGTGTGGCTGGCCTCATGGTTGATAGCCTCCCAGTAGCCGGCGTTATAGGTGGCTAGGCGCTGGTCGATAAGCTGTTGCACAAAGGCGTGCTGGTGGTCGACCAGCCCCCAGATGCCACTGGCGATCAGCAAGATAAACGCCGCAGATACCAAAATTAGGAGGTTTTTCTTTTGTGCCGACCAATTCTTCATAAAACACGCACTAAAGCATTAGGCAATGGGCAGTAATTATAGTCTTATTGAATTAATTTCGCTTAATTTTAAGGCCTAATCAAGGTTAATTGTCGACTACTGGTTTGCCAAAAACACCTGCCCATAAACGCAAAATGCCCACACTCGTCAGTGTGGGCATTTTGGTGGTGGGGCTAAGCCCCCTTATTTAGATCAGGTTTGAGGTTTACACCGCAACGTCCTGAATCTCGACCGCGGCAATGCGCTTGCCTTCGTCGTGTTTGGCTTTAAAGCTGGCCATTTGGTCGAAGCTCAGGTAGCGATAGATATCGTCGGCCATGGCATCGATGTTTTTGGCGTACTCCATATACTCAGCCGGGGTTGGCAGTTTGCCCAAAATCGCACCCACTGAGGCCAGCTCAGCGGAGGTCAGGTAAACATTGGCGCCATCGCCCAAGCGGTTGGGGAAGTTGCGAGTAGAGGTCGACAGCACCGTGCTGTTGGGGGCTACCCGGGCCTGGTTACCCATACACAGGGAGCAACCGGGCATTTCCATGCGTGCGCCAGCGCGGCCGAAGATATTGTAGTAACCCTCGTCCATCAGCTGCTGGGCGTCCATCTTAGTTGGGGGCGCCAGCCACAGGCGGGTGGCGATACCACCGTTGTGCTGATCCAGCAGTTTACCGGCGGCGCGGAAGTGGCCGATATTGGTCATACAGGAACCGATAAACACTTCGTTAACGGCATCGCCGGCCACTTCAGACAACAGCTTGGCATCGTCTGGGTCGTTGGGGCAGCAGACGATGGGCTCTTTGACTTCGTTCAGGTCAATCTCGATCACCGCTTTGTACTCGGCGTCGGCATCGGCCTTCATCAGGCTTGGGTTGGCCAGCCACTCTTCCATCTTCTGGGCGCGACGCTCCAGGGTACGGGGGTCGCCGTAACCGTCGGCTACCATGGCGCGCAGCAGGGTGATGTTGGACTGCAGGTACTCTTTAACTGCGTCTTCTTCCAGCTCGATTGAACAACCGGCGGCAGAGCGCTCGGCGGAGGCGTCGGACAGCTCAAAAGCTTGCTCAACGGTCAGGCCTTTCAGGCCTTCAATTTCCAGGATACGACCGGAGAATTCGTTGATCTTGCCTTTCTTCTCAACGGTCAGCAGGCCCTGCTTGATACCGTAGTAGGGAATGGCGTGCACCAAGTCGCGCAGGGTAATACCTGGCTGCATCTCGCCCTTAAAGCGGACCAGGATAGACTCTGGCATATCCAGCGGCATTACGCCGGTGGCGGCGGCAAAGGCAACCAAGCCAGAACCGGCGGGGAAGGAGATGCCCATGGGGAAGCGGGTGTGGGAGTCACCGCCGGTACCGACGGTATCGGGCAACAACATGCGGTTTAACCAAGAGTGGATAACACCGTCACCTGGGCGCAGTGAAACACCGCCACGATTCATGATGAAATCGGGCAATGTGTGCTGGGTGCTGATATCCACGGGCTTGGGGTAGGCCGCAGTGTGGCAGAACGACTGCATGGTCAAATCGGCGGAGAAGCCCAGGCAAGCCAGGTCTTTAAGCTCGTCGCGGGTCATCGGGCCGGTGGTGTCCTGGGAGCCAACGGTAGTCATCTTGGGCTCGCAGTAGGTGCCGGGGCGGATACCTTGGCCTTCGGCCAGGCCACAGGCGCGACCAACCATCTTCTGGGCCAGGGAGAAGCCCTTGCCGGTATCTTCTGGGGACTCGGGCTGACGGAACAGGTCCGCAGCAGGCAGGCCCAGGGATTCCCGGGCTTTGGCGGTTAGGCCGCGGCCGATAATCAGCGGGATACGGCCACCGGCCTGAACCTCGTCCAGAATCACGTCGGATTTAAATTCATACTCGGACAGTACGTCGCCAGACTCGGACAGGATCTTGCCCTCGTAGGGGCGAATTTCGATCACATCGCCCATGTGCAGTTTTTCAACTGGGGCTTCAAATACCAGGGCGCCGGCGTCTTCCATGGTGTTAAAGAAGATGGGGGCAACCTTGCCGCCGATACAAACACCGCCGCCGCGCTTATTGGGTACGCCGGGCAGGTCGTCGCCGAAGAACCACAGTACCGAGTTGGTGGCAGATTTACGTGAAGAACCGGTACCGACCACGTCACCGACAAAGGCAACGGGCAGGCCCTTGGCCTTAATGGCGTCGATCTGGGCCATGGGGCCGGTTACGCCGTGCTCTTCTGGCTCCAGGCCATCGCGGGTCATTTTATAGGCAGCGCGGGCGTGTACTGGGATATCGGGCCGGCTCCAGGCGTCTGGGGCGGGGGAAAGGTCATCGGTATTGGTTTCACCGGTTACCTTAAATACGGTCATCTTGATGCTTTCGGCCACCTTGTCTTTGCCGGTAAACCACTCGGCATCGGCCCAAGATTGCATAACACCTTTGGCTACG
>JAOXRV010000556.1 GCA_025800435.1 Cellvibrionaceae bacterium
AGCTTTAATTGCGGCTCTTTGCCCAGCAGCACCCGCCCTAACTGATCTAAACTCTGTTGCAATAAACGGCTGCTACTACTCAAGCGTAACCCCCTTGTGTTTATCCCAGGGCTGCAAAACCCTTGCTTAAATCGGCAATAATATCGTCGATGGCCTCTAGCCCAACCGCCACCCGAATCAGGTTTTCACTGATGCCGGCCTGTTGTTTTTCCGCGTCGCTTAGACGCGAGTGGGTGGTGGTCGCCGGATGCACAATAGTGGTTTTTACATCACCTAAGTTGGCCGTTAGCGATACCATTTCGGTGGCATCGATAAACGCCCATGCTCCAGCTCTTTGTGCTGACTGGTCGACAATGGCCAACTTAAAGGATAGCACACCACCAAAACCACGCTGCTGTTGTTTCGCCAGTTTGTGTCCCGGGTGACTTTCTAGGCCGGCATAAAAAACCTGTTCCACCTGGGCTTGTTGTTGCAGCCACTGGGCCAGGGCCTGGGCATTGGCGCAGTGGGCATCCATACGCAGGCGCAAAGTCTCTATCCCCTTGAGAAATACCCAGGCGTTAAAGGCCGCCATGGTGGGGCCAGCGGTGCGCACAAAGCCCAGCACTTGTTCCATATCAGCGGCGTTACCCAGGGCCACACCACCGACACAGCGCCCCTGCCCATCCAGATATTTGGTAGCCGAGTGCACAACGATATCCGCACCGAGTTTTAAGGGTTGCTGCAGGGCTGGGGTGCAAAAGCAGTTATCCACCACCAGGCGTGCGCCGTGTTGCTTGGCAAGGGCCGACAGCGCCTTGATGTCAGCCACTTCACACAGTGGGTTAGAGGGGGTTTCTAAAAACAGCATACGGGTATTGCCGCGCACAGCGTTGCGCCACTGATCGAGGTCCGCCACATCCACAAAGCCGACCTCAATACCGTATTTAACCAAGAACTTACTAAAAAGATTGCTGGTGGTGCCAAACACACTGCGCGAGACCAACACCTGCTCGCCGGGGGCCAGCAGCGACATGCACACAGATAGAATAGCAGCCATACCCGAGGCCGTAGCCACCGCAGCCTCAGCCCCCTCTAGGGCCGCCATCCGGTCTTGAAAGGTGCGCACGGTGGGGTTGGTGTAGCGCGAGTAGACATTGCCCTCTACCTCGCCGGCAAATTTGGCCGCTGCATCCGCGGCAGAGTCAAACACATAGCTAGAGGTATTAAACAGTGGTTCACTGTGTTCTCCCTCGAAGGTGCGCTGGTGGCCGGTGCGAAT
>JAOXRV010000578.1 GCA_025800435.1 Cellvibrionaceae bacterium
ATGGCTCTAGAGCAGGCCCTGGCTGACCCCTTATCCAGCGGCCGGGTGACCCTGGAAGACGGTCGCATCGGCATTCGCGGCAGTTTTTTATTTGGCAATAACTCCGATCAGTTACAGCCGGAGGGCAAGCAGCTATTGCAAACCCTGGTCGCTCCGCTGCGGGTTTATCTAACCGACCGCGATCAGTTGCTGATGATCTCTGGCTTTACCGATGATAAGCCGATTCAGCAGGGCAATTTAAAATACCGCGATAATTGGGAGCTGTCTGCCCAGCGCTCGCTTACGGTTACCCGGGCGCTGATTGAGGCGGGCATGCCCCGGTCGCGTGTGTTTGCCGCCGCTTTTGGTGACCAGCAGCCACTGGTGCCCAATCTCGATGGCGATAGCCGGGCCCAAAACCGCCGGGTTGAAATGGCGCCTGTACCTAGAAATCAGCCGCGCCGGCCCGAGACCGCGAGCGAGTCTGCACAATGACAGAGCTAGCCGCTAGCATAGCCCGGTTACAGCACTTACAAAGCGAGGGCGGGCAGCACCACGACCCGGTGCGCTGGCGCTATATCGAGGCGCTGTTAGAGCGGGCCGGGCGATTGCCCGCGCAGTTTGCCGGGCCGACCCTGGCCAAGGCCGAAAGCGCATTGCAAGCTTACCAGCAGCACTGGCGTGAAGCTTTGGCTGAGCGCGCGCCCAACACCGAACCCGAGTTTGGCAATGAAGCGCTGCAACAATTGACCGAGCTGAGCCAATGCCTAGCGCAGCAGGCGTGGGCGCCCGAGCCGAGCCAAGACGAGGCAGATTGGTCGAGCCTGCTGCAACAACAAGAGCGTGCACTGGTGGCCAGCGCAGGACTGGGATCGGCACAAGCCCAGGCTCCTGAGTTGAGATCCATGGCGCCGTTTCGCCAGTCCTGGGAAAGAATTCGCGCCGAGCGAATAGCCATCGAAGTGGCCAAGGAGGCCCCGGAAAACCCTGGGCCCCTCAACCAGCATATGCAAATTATTCGGCTATTAAGCAGCCTGCACCAGCTGTCCCCGGCCTATTTTAGTCGCTATGTCTCCTATCTTGGCAGTTTAATGTGGCTTGAAAAAGCCAGTGTTAAAAGCAGGGCCAAAAGCAAAAAAAGCCCATAGATCGGCGCCCAAGTTAAGCGCAAAACTGGCACCCTTTGCCCTTACTAGCGCCCGCGCACCAGCTTCTACAGCGGCTGCCACGAGCGTTCGATGCAGTGTATAATGCCGTTCTTTAGCAACTGGCAGCTAAAAAATGGCCGCTATGGGCTTTGGTCTGGCCTGTGTCGCTGTTTGCATCGTCAGTTTGCAGAGTAAACTATCGAGGTGGTCAATATTTATGCAGTGGTTAGCCGTGGCCCTGGGTGGAAGCCTCGGGGCAATCTGCCGTTTTGCGATAGCCACCTATTGGTTGCCACCGGTGGCTGGGCGTATGCCCTGGGCCACGGTAACGGTGAATTTATTGGGCTCGGCCCTGATTGGCTTTATCTATGTGCTCTTGATAGAAGAACAGTGGTTTAACCCCTATTGGCGCAGCCTGATTATGGCGGGCTTTTTGGGGGCATTTACCACCTTCTCTACCTTTGCGCTAGAGGCTTTAAGTTTATGGCAAAATCAAGATCATAGCTTGGCGCTGCAATATGTAGGCTTAAATGTAATTGGCAGTTTGCTGTGTGTGTTGGTCGGCGCCCAGTTGGCACAACGCTTAGTATAATTTTTATCGGGTAGCCTCGCTGCCTGCTGTTTATCGGAAGGTTTTTAACATGTTGGACCCTAAACTCGTACGCACTCAACCAGAGCAAGTTGCCGCGGCCCTTAAAAAGCGCGGCTACGACTTGGATATTGATCGCATCAAATCCCTTGAGGAAGAGCGCAAGAGTATTCAGGTAAAAACCGAGGCGCTGCAGCAGGAGCGCAACGCCAAGTCCAAAAACATTGGTAAGGCCAAGGCCCTGGGCGAAGATATTGCGCCACTGCTCAAAGCAGTGGAAGACCTTAAGACCTCCCTCCATGATGCCGAGCAACAGCTGCACAGTGTCCAGCAGCAAATGGACGAGCTGCTCAGTGGTGTGCCCAATATTCCCCACGCCGATGTGCCCGAGGGCGACGATGAAGAGCACAATGTCGAATTGTTAACCTGGGGTGAGCCGCGCAAGTTTGAGTTCGAGGTAAAAGACCACGTCGACCTGGGCGCTGACCTCGGCGGCCTGGATTTTGAAACCGCCAGTAAGCTGACCGGCTCGCGCTTTGCACTGCTGCGCGGTGGGGTTGCGCGCCTGCACCGTGCCTTGATCCAGTTTATGCTTGATGTACATATTAACGAGCACGGCTATGAAGAGGTTCAGGTACCCTATATCGTCAATAGCGATTCCATGTATGGTACTGGTCAGCTGCCCAAGTTTGCCGAGGATTCCTTTAAACTTGACGATGAACGCGAGTTTTATTTGATCCCAACCGCCGAGGTACCGGTTACCAATATCTACCGCGATGAAATTGTCGATGCTCAATTACCAATTCGCTTTACCTGCCACACGCCCTGTTTTCGCAGTGAGGCCGGCAGCCACGGGCGCGATACCCGGGGCATGATTCGCCAGCACCAGTTTGAAAAAGTTGAGCTGGTACAATTTGCCCGCCCGGACCAATCCGAGCAGGCGCTGGAAGAGCTGACCGGCCACGCCGAGGCGATTTTACAAAAACTTGGCCTGCCTTATCGCAAGGTGATTTTGTGTGGTGGCGACCTGGGCTTTTCTGCCACTAAAACCTACGATCTTGAAGTGTGGGTGCCGAGCCAAGATAAATACCGCGAAATCTCTTCTTGCAGCCTGTTTAACGATTTTCAGGCCCGCCGCATGAAGGCGCGCTTTCGCAACGATGCGGGCAAGCCCGAGCTATTGCACACCCTAAACGGTTCCGGTTTGGCGGTAGGGCGTACCTTGTTGGCGATTATGGAAAACTATCAGCAGCAAGATGGTAGTGTTGTTGTGCCTGAGGCTCTGCGTCCTTATTGTGGTGGTTTAGAAGTCGTTAAAGCTTAATAAGTTTTGGGGCTTCGATGCCGAGCCAAGTGTCCGGGGGGGGTTCTGGGGGACG
>JAOXRV010000585.1 GCA_025800435.1 Cellvibrionaceae bacterium
AGCGGTGTTGCTCACTCTCGACGTGCGCCCAGCATGCCTTCGAGCGAGCGCCTTGCTAGGGCGTTTGCCTCAAGGCCTGAGCGTCACCGAGTTATTCAGAGGTGCCCTAGGATTTCGATAAGTTGAGGGGTTTATACGTCAAATATACGGGCTCGATCGTTCCACACCACCAGTGAGGCCAACGCCCCCATGCCTAGGCCCAGGCCCATCAAGCTGAACCAATTGCTGCGCGGTGACAGGAATATATCGGCAAAACCAGCCAACATATCTTGCACCGGCAAAATCGACAGCACGATCGCGCTGGAGATTAAAGCCGCCCACACCACCAATCGGTTGGGCTTTTTAAGCAGCGGCTCGGCCTTGGGCTGGGCCGGTAACTGGGCCATCAGCTGTTCGGTAAAGCCGTCATCGGGGATATAGGCAGCCTGGCCCTGCAGCTCTTGCTGCAGCCACTGCTCAAAATCCTGATCGCTAAGTTCGAGTTTATCGTTCATCACTGTCATTCACTCTGGGCGGCATTGCACCCACTGTTTGTCTAGAGCCTTCAGCCAGTTAATTAGGAGCCTTCAGCCAGTTAACTAGAGCCTTCAGCCGGTTAACTAGAAGCCTTTAGCCAACTAATTAGAAGCCTTTAGCCAACTAATTAAAAGCCTTTAGCCGGAGCTTACTTGGCTGGGCATGGCCAGCAAAGCCTTGAGCTTTTGTTTGGCCCGCTGCACATGGGATTTTACCGACCCCACCGGGCACTGCATTACCTCGGCCGCCTCGCTGTGACTCATGCCCTGAGTATAACACAGGTCTATGGACTGCCTCTGGGCCTCGGGCAGCTGGGCCAGGGCCTGATTTAGGTCCCGGGCCTGCTGCACCTGCTCCAGGCCGCTGTCGCCGGCGCTGTGGACATTGTCTATGTCCTCAAAGGTATCCTGGAAATTGTTCTTTTTGATCTTCTTATAATCGAGGAAGGTATTATAAGCGATCCGATATAACCAGGTACTCAGCTTGGCATTGGACTGGAAGCTGTCGAGCTTGCGAAAGGCCTTCAGGAAAGTCTCCTGGGCCAGATCGTCGGCCAGGGCATCGTTCTGGCACCACTGGCGCAAAGACGCCCGCAGTCCCGACTGATGCCGATTGACCAAGATGGCAAAAGCGCGCTGGTTGCCCGCCTTTACCACCAGATCGATCAATTGTTGATCACCAAACTCTATCACAGTTGTTTATCCAGAAACCCTAGGCCGACTGACTGTTATTGTCTTGCTGTGCGTCTTTTTCTGTTTTCCAGATATAGATGTGGGCGACACCAATCAGCGCGGGTATCAACCCCACCGTGCCCACTTCACCGGCGACCGAGCCCAGGAAGGCCATCAGGCCTACGCCTATGGCGACCAGCATTACGCCTTTATTGAGGGTGCTTTTCTCATCCCGGCCGGCAACTTCGTTGAGCAGTTCGGGGGGAATCTCACGGCCGTTTTCGAGCAGCTTATCGATGGATTCATTGACCAGCTGGCGACGCTTGTGGCGGCCGTACATCACCACCCCCACAATCAGTACCGGCATGCCAAAGATCAGCACAATTGCTACCACCGCGACCAGGGCCTCCAGAAAATTGGAGATAGCTTGACCAATGCCGCTGCTGCTGCCCTGGTGGATTACCTGGCGCACTTCGCCCTTGGCCTCTTCCACCTCGTCGCTGTCGACATCAATAACAATACTGCCATTGACCGCTTTGCCTTCTTTCTCCAGCTCCTCGGCCACTTCTTTAAGTACCGTGCCGCCGATAAAGGAGCCGAGGCTGACGGTCACCTTCTCTTTCTTGCCGTTGTCATTGCTGCGCACGACAATTTCGCCGGATTCGATATTTAAATCGATGGTTTTCTCTTCGACGCCATCGCGCACCACAATCACCTTGCGGTGGCCGTCGCCATCTGCTTCAGCTTGGGCCACCGCTGCGCCAATAAAGGCACAGGCCAGCAGCAGTAGCGCGAAGACCTGTCTTAATGTTATGGGTTTCATACCTTCTTCCTCGTAGTTCCCTGTGGAGCAAACGCCCCCGCTATTGCTGGGGTATCTCTAAACGCTTTATGCCCTCAGTATTGTTTAAGACGGCGCTATTAATACTTTGGATGCAGCACCCGCTAAATTAATTCAGCCCGCAAAGCCGCCATTACCGGGGCGGTGTCGGGGCGCTGATCGCGCCAGATATAAAAAGACTCGGCCGCTTGCTCCACCAGCATGCCCAAACCATCGGCGCTGGCGGCGGCTCCCTGTTGCTGGCCCCACTGCATAAACACGGTGGGCTTGGCCCCATACATCATGTCGTAGCAGTGGGCACCGGCACCGAGACCAGCCGGCAGCGGTGGCAGCTCGCCGGCCAGGCTGGCGGCGGTGCCGTTGATAATCAGATCATAGCCCGGCTCGATATCACCAAAACCCCCGGCCCGCACCGGGCCAAGGTCAGCAAAAGCATCGGCCAGCTGAGCCGCCTTGGCAACCGTGCGATTGGCGATATAAACCTCGGCCGGGGCCTCGGCCAGCAGCGGCGCCAATACCCCGCGCACCGCACCGCCGGCCCCCAAAATAAGTACCCGGGCAGCGCCGATGGTCCAGCCCAAACGCTGGCGAATATCGCGCACCATGCCGATGCCATCGGTGTTATCGCCGAAAATACTGCCGTCCTCGCGCCGCACCAGGGTATTCACCGCACCGGCGCGGCTGGCTCGCTCGCTCAGCTGGTCGGCATAGGCCATGGCCTCCAGTTTAAAGGGCACCGTAATATTGGCGCCGCAGCCTAAGTCGGCGAAAAACTCGTCCATACTGCCGGCAAAGCCATCCAGCGGGGCACACAGAGCTTTATAGTTAATGGCCTGGCCGGTTTGGGCGGCAAATAGGCGGTGTATTTGGGGGGATTTAGAGTGGGCGATGGGGTTGCCCACCACCCGGTATTGGTCGATAGCCGTCACTGCTCGGCACTCCTTTTATAAGCGGCCACTAAACCCAGTCTCGCGGCGCTAAGAATTGCTCGGTTAAGCGGGCCTCGGCGGAGCCGGGCTCGGGTTGATAATCGTACTCCCAGCGCACCAGCGGCGGCAGCGACATTAATATCGATTCGGTGCGGCCACCGGTTTGCAAACCAAACAGGGTGCCCCGGTCCCAGACCAGGTTAAATTCCACATAGCGGCCCCGGCGGTAGAGCTGAAACTCGCGCTCGCGCTCGCCGTAGGGGGTGTCTTTGCGCTTGGCAATAATGGGGCAATAGGCCTCGGTATAGCTGTCGCCCACCGCACGCATAAAGGCAAAGCTATCGGCAAAGCCAAGTTCGTTTAGGTCATCAAAAAACAGGCCGCCCACCCCGCGGGCCTCGTCCCGGTGCTTTAGGTAGAAGTATTCGTCGCACCATTTTTTATAGCGCGGGTAGATATCCTCGCCAAAGGGTTCGCAGGCCCCTTTGGCCACTCGGTGCCAGTCCCGGCAGTCTTCTTCAAAGCCGTAATAGGGGGTGAGGTCGTAGCCGCCGCCAAACCACCAGACTGGCTCGGCGCCTTCTTTTTCGGCAATAAAAAAGCGCACATTGGCGTGGCTGGTCGGCACATAGGGGTTGTGCGGGTGAATCACCAGGGAGACGCCCATGGCCTCAAACGAGCGCCCGGCCAGCTCGGGCCGGTGGGCGGTGGCCGAAGCGGGCATTGAGGCACCGCTAACATGGGAGAAATTGACCCCGCCCTTTTCTATCACCGCGCCATCGCTCATCACCCGCGAGCGACCGCCGCCGCCCTCGGGCCGCTGCCAGCTATCTTCGACAAAGCGACCGCTGCCATCAGCCCGTTCCAGCTCGGCACAAATGCGTTCTTGTAGATCGAGTAGATAATTTTTTACTGCGTCTTTATCAACTTGGCTCATGGGGTTCTCATTATTGGGGTATCAGGGTTGCTATGGTAGCAAAGCGCTGTTGAAACTAAAGAATATTGCTTATGTACTCTGCAACGGTCTTCTTTTGACGTGAGCTTTAGCGGGGGCTTCCCCTTTCGCTCAAAAAACGCGCCATCCAGGCGCTGGCCCCCGTTTCCTCCAGAAGCCTATTCGCTACAGTGAAAGCCCCCACTAAAGCTCACTCAATTGTGCTCACCGAAAGAACGAGCCCTGTAAACTAATTATAAGCTGAAGACCTCGTAGCTTAAGATTCTGCCATAGGTAAGCCTGAGGGCTAGGCTACTTTTGCACTGCCCCACCTACGTCATCCCCGTGAAAACGGGGATCCATCTAGCTTTGAGCAGGATTCACCATGGATTCCCGCGTTCGCGGGAATGACGATAAGGGAGTCCAGTTTTTGAGTCTAAGGCCGGCGCTTTTCCCACCAAAGCCAGAATTTATCTAGACCCTAGACCTACGCCCGAATGGTTTCGCCCGTGCGTAAATCGCGAATATGGGAGGGTTTGGCTTGGGTATCGACGATTCCTGGGGCCAGGCCGTCGACCATGCCGGGGAAGTAGCGGTGTATGGTCATGGGGTTGGTGGCCGGGGGTAGACCCTGGGGGTTGGCGGAGGTGGAGACTAGGGGGCCGCCAAAGGCGCGGCATAAACCGGCGACCACCGGGTGGGCGCTGACGCGCAGGGCGACCGAATCGAATTGGCCGCGCACCCAGGGGGGGCAATAGCCATTGTCGGGCACCAGCCAGGTATTGGGGCCGGGCCAGCTGTCGTCCAGGGGTTTGAGTAGCTCGGCCGGCAGGCCAGCTAGAAAGGGCGCAAACTGCTCGCGCTCTGCGGCCACTAAGATGAGGCCCTTGGCCATGGAGCGGCGCTTGAGTGCGAGGATATGCTCCACCGCCTGGCGCGCAAAAGGGTCACAACCCAAACCCCAAACCGCTTCGGTGGGGTAGGCCACCACCGCGCCGGCGCGCAGCTGGGCGGCCAGGTGGCGAATTCTTGGGTTGTGCTGCCAGTTCACCCAGGCTAGCTGCTTAGCGCTGGGCCAGCTTTTCTTGCAGGGCAGCGTCTTTGGCTACAACCGCATCGGCATTGGCCTTGCGCTCGGCGATCAGTCGCTGGTGCAGCTCGGCATCGCCAACACCCAGTATTTGGGCGGCTAGGTAAGCGGCATTTTTGGCGCCGGCCTTGCCGATGGCGACGGTGGCAACGGGGATACCGCCAGGCATCTGTACGGTAGACAGCAGTGCGTCCAGACCATCCAGCGAAGAATTAATGGGCACACCGATCACTGGCTTTAAAGTGTTGGCAGATACTGCACCAGCCAGGTGGGCAGCCATACCAGCAGCACAGATAAAGGCGCCGGCGCCGCGGGCATCTGCATCTTTAACATAAGTGTGGGTGGCTTCGGGGGTGCGGTGGGCGGAGCTTACTTTAGCTTCAAAAGGTACACCCAGCTTATCCAGCTGATCAAAGCAGGCTTCCATAATGGGCAGGTCTGAATCAGAGCCCATCAAAATCGCTACAAAGGGTTTGCTCATTGAAATTTACTCCTGTGCAAAAGACGCGCAACCTTACCGGAACTGCCCCAGTGCCTCAAGCTTTTTAGCGCTTTTTTACACTGGGGAATAAAGAGCTGCCTTAGGCCTTTCGACGCTGATAAACCCCTGCCTGTGTGCGGACTAGGCCCGCCAGCTCCAGCTCTAGCAGCTGATTATTGAGCTCGCCCACACTCAGGCCACTGCGCTCTAATAATTGGTCAAAATTACAGGGGTCATAACCCAGTTGTTCAAGCAGATCCTTAGCGGCCGGCTCTAAGGTATTGTTTTCAGATTCCTGCTCGGCTAGACACAGCTCGCCCTGAAAAGCCAGCGGCCCCTGCAGTTGCTTGACGATATCCGCCGCCTCTTCCACCAGGTGTGCGCCTTCCTTTATTAGCAGATGACAACCTTTGCTCAGAGGGTTGTGGATAGAGCCCGGTATGGCGTAAACCTCACGGTTTTGCTCCAGTGCCAGGCGCGCACTGATCAATGAGCCACTGCGCACCGCCGCCTCGACCACCAGGGTGCCCATGGCCATGCCCGTTATAATGCGGTTGCGGCGGGGAAAGTTTTTCGCCATGGGCTCAACACCCAGGTGAAACTCGGTGACCAGGGCGCCGCCACTGGCCACGATATCAGCGGCCAGCTGCTTGTGCCGAGCCGGGTAGAGTTTGTCGATGCCGGTGCCCAGTACCGCCAAGGTTTTGCCCTCCACCGCCAGCGCACCGCAGTGGGCGGCGGCATCAATCCCCAGAGCTAAACCGCTGCCGATAACAAAACCCGCATCGGCCAGAACCTTTGCGAAGCCCTGGGCGTTATCCAAACCACCGGCACTGGCGTGGCGGCTGCCGACAATGGCGATCTGGGGCAGGTTTAGGCAATCGCTGGCGCCTTGCAAATAAAGCAGTGGCGGTGGATCGCTAATTTGCAGTAACAGTTTTGGGTAGTGTTGGTGAAAGTGAAAAACAAGTTCAACCTCGGCATGCTCTAACTTATCCAGCTCAGCCTGCACTTGCCGCCCCAGGTGACTCGCCTCCCCCAGGCGGCGGTATTCGCGCAGCCGCACCATAGCTTGGCGACTAAAGTAGGCCGCCAGTGTATCCAGGGGCTCGCTCATTAACTTGCTTGGGCAATTATATTGCCGAATAAAAGACCAATAACTCTTTTCCGACCAGTCCTCTAACCGTAACAAAATAAAGTGACTGCGCGTTTGCGCACTGTAGGGCATAGAAAATGACCTCAATCATTGGTCGAGCAAATTGACCAAGTGTTTTGCTCAACTGTCCTTGTTAACTTGTTAAAAATCACAAGATAGTTACACAATACTGACAAAAAAACCCTGACACCCAATTGAAACCCTGAGTTATTACTATTAGGCTATATCTGTTAGTCACAAATTCGTATGATAGGATTATTACTTAAATTATCTTTTGTGCTAAACAAAAAATCGACAGTACAACTACCAGGGATAGGTAGCTGACTTAACAGCTATTCCAGCGCAGTATTGCGATGCGATGAATAGCAGTCATTCAGTGCCATCCCTTCGTGCGCCCTATTTATTTGTCGTCTAGTATGAATAGGAGACAACGCTAAGGATGTCCCCATGCCAGAATACAGTTTTCTTAGTTCAGAAAAGCCCAGTGAAGATCCGATCCACACAAAAGGTGCGCCCTGGAAGGTGCTTATTGTGGATGACGAACCCGACATTCACACCATTACCGATTTAGCCTTAAGTGATTTTGAATACCAAAACCGAGGTATTGAGCTGCTGCACGCAAACTCTGCTGCCGAGGCCAAAGAAGTGTTATCCACCGAAAAAGATATCGGTTTGATTCTGCTCGATGTGGTGATGGAATCCCGCGACGCTGGGCTGTTACTGGTCGTCTGGATTCGGGAGGAGTTAAAAAACAGCAGTGTCCGTATTGTTTTGCGTACCGGCCAACCCGGCGATGCGCCCGAACGTCAAGTGGTGCGCGATTACGATATCAATGGCTATAAAGAAAAATCAGAGCTAACGGCCAACAAGCTTTACACCGTTACCTGTGCTTCACTGCGCTCTTATCAGGATATTCATTCGCTGATGGCCCATGAAGCGGGCATGAAGAAGGTTATAGAATCTACCGGCGATATTTTTGGCAAGCGCTCGCTGGGCATGTTTGTCGAAGGTGTACTGGAACAGATATTTTCGCTCAGCAAAATAGACCGCAGTGTCAACTTGGTTATTGAAGATAATTCTATTGCAATCCAGCGCACCGGCAACAGCTTTGAGGTGGTCGCCGCCACCGGTTGCTACCGGGGTCAGGACGATATAGATATCCAGACAGAGTTTGGCACCAGTGTCGAATCCCTGCTCAGTACCGGACAGCGAATTGTTAACCTTGCCAATAATAAGCTCGCCATTATTTTACGCTGCCCATTTTCAGATGCGACCATTTTGCTGCTCAATAATATGAGCTATAGCCCAGAGCATAAAAACCAATATTCGCTGCTCAATTTATTTATTAATAATGTCAACATTGCCTACGAAAACCTATCACTGCAAGCACAAACCGAACGAACCCAAAAAGAGATCGCCTACCGCCTAGGCGAAGCCATTGAAAACCGCTCGAACGAATCTGGCAACCACGTTAAGCGCGTAGCCATGACTTCTGAATTGCTGGCGCTGGGCTGTGGTCTATCTTCGGCCAAGGCGCAAATTATTAAGATTGCTTCGCCGCTACATGATATCGGCAAGATCGCCTGCCCCGATGCTATTTTGCACAAAGAAGGTAAGCTAGACGAAGAAGAGTGGGAGGTCATGAAGCAGCACGCCATTATCGGCGAGGAAATGTTAAGCGGCTCTGATTTGGAAATTATTCGCACCGCCGCCAACCTCGCCGGTGGACACCACGAGCGCTGGGAGGGCGGCGGCTACCCGCGCGGTTTAAGTGGCGAAGAGATACCCATGGAAGCGCGTATTACCGCAGTTGCCGATGTATTTGACGCACTGCTGAGTAAGCGTTGCTATAAAGATGCCTGGTCAGTACAAGATGCGCTGGATCTGATCAAAAACCAACGCGCCAAGCAGTTTGACCCCACCGTAGTGGATGCCCTGTTTAACAATTTGGAAGATATTCTGGAAATTTACAAGCACTACCAGTAACCCTACCCCGGCCCTCCTTAGCCAAGGTTGAGGAGGAACTATTCTTCTAGTCTTAAGACCTGCCTCGGTATTACCATCTCAAAGCATACGCCCTCTCCAACAATACTGTTGCAGATAACTTTGCCCTCTAGCTTCTCTTCTATTATCTCGCGCACAACACTTAAACCGAGCCCGGTGCCACCACCTTCACGATTAGTGGTGTAAAAAGGCTCAAATACTTGTTCGACCTTCTCTTGGGGAATACCTCGGCCATTATCTCGATAGACAAGGGTTACACTGTCGGCATCGTAGTCTACATCTATGCTAATTTCGCCCTCGCCGTCATCGTCAAATGCATGTATTAGCGAGTTCATAATAAGGTTGGTAAACACCTGGGAGAACCAACCCGCATAGGAGTTTATTTTAAAATCTTTGCGCTCGCTTAGCTCGACCTTGATATTGCGCTTGCGGTACTGGCTGGACAGGCTCAGCAAAATCTCTTTGATATATTCAATTAAGTAAAATCGGCTTTGCAGGTTTGTCGACTGATCCGATGACAGCCGCTTAAAGCTTCGAATCAAATCGGCCGCTCGCAGCAAATTCTTAAAGATAATGTCAGCAGCCTGACCGGCGCTATCAAAGTACCCTTCCAGCTCAGTCTTGGTCATCTTTTGATCGTAATAACTGGATTTAATGCTCTTAGTGCGATCAATAAAGTGACTCATGCCGGTAATACTAATACCAATGGGGTTATTGATCTCGTGGGTAACCCCGGCCACCAAACCACCCAGTGAGGCCATCTTTTCACTTTCTATCAGGCCCTGACGCACCGTCAGCAGCTCTTGCCACAGCTCATCTATACGCTGTTGCTGTAAGTTAACTTGGTGCTTTTTTTGGCGTATTTGAGTTTGCAATATCTGGTTGATATCGATCATCAGCTTGTATTGCTTCAAGCTAACTTTATCCTGCTCATGGGCATCGGAAATACTGTCGTGCAGATAGCTAAAATATTTGTCGCTCTGGCTGAGCTTGCCATTGATGGCCAGTATCTCACCATAGGAAAATAACAAATCATCGGCGATCGGATGATTGCGATCCAAGCCATAGGCGCGAAACTGTTGCATAGCAAAGGAAATAAAATACTCAGCCCCATGGGGAGCACCCTGACGCTTGGCCTCCTGGGCATACTGATAGTTGTGCTCCAAAAGCTGCAATTTGGTGTCTGCATCGGGCAACTCTGTATAGATCGCATCCAAGCAGCATATCCAATCACCCAGGTCTGCCTCGGGCTCGGCCCGCAGTATTTGCCACAATTTAATGTGCAGCTCGTAGCGCATATCTCTCGGCATTAACTGCTGCACGACACTGAACAGGCTGTGGCTCGGAAAAGCCAGCTTAATGCCATACTGGCGAAGCATACCCTGTTGGCGCAATTGCAGTAATACGCTTGCTGACACACCATAGCCCTCACTCAGTAAGTGATAGTGCGGTTCCACACAGTTTTCCATAATTACCGCAGCAGCAGCCAGGGCGCGATAGGCTTCCGGTGCCAGCTCTTTGAGCTGGTCAATATAGCGCTCGTGGGTACTGTGTTTTTCGAGCTTGGCAATTGCGTCCAAATTGGCTTGCCAAAGCCCTTCTTCCATTACGATTAACCGTTGCTCGACTATCTGCTCTAATAAATAGTAAAGACTGCGCGGGCGGCCACGGCTAAGCACCAACAGCTGTGTAATAAGCTCGGTAAAGAATATGGCATTCTCTATTCCGGCAAAAACATCGCTCAACCAAGAGGCCACCACCGGCTCACTAAAAGGCTCTAAATCGATTCCAATAAAAGACGCGCTGTAACTTTCCAATAAAGCCGGCAAACGCTGGCTGCGCTCTTCCGCACTGTCAATACGGTAGCAGAATGCAAACAGCACATGTTGATGCTGGGCATCAATTAAACTCTGTATCAAATCGATGCTATCTTCGTCCAACCACTGGCTATCATCGATGTTCCAGATAATATTAATACCGTTTTTTTCGACTACTTTGAAAAAAATATTAAGGCTTTGCTGCAACATAATTGCACGCAAATAAACTGCCTCGTCATCGTCAAAATGGGCATTTGGTAGAAAAACATCCAGCTCTGGCACAACACTTAATAAATAGGCACCCTCATTTGGTAATACATTGGCCAGCTGTGTGCGCCATGTTTCAACATCTGCAAACTGCAGCAATTGTGGCATCAGGTCCTGCAGCGCTCGGCCAATCGCCAAAAAAGGGCGCTGTTGCTGCTTGGCAAAGGCGCGACAGTTTAGATACACGGCTTTCCGGGCCAGCGCTTTGGCAGCCATGCCCCGAAACAGATGGGTTTTACCACTGGCTATTGGCCCGGTAACCAATAGTATTTGTGGCTTACTGCCGAGCTGTTCAAGGGTGTTATCCAACAGCTCCCGCTCTTGCTCGCGGCCGTAGTTTTTAGTTGAAATTAACCTGGGTTCTATCGGCTCAGGCTCTGGGCTGTGTTTGTTATCACTGGCCTGCTTTAGGCGCTCTAGTTTGGCGTTAACCGCTGCCGCTGTAGGTGGGCGCGCTTCTGTATGGGGGCTTAGCATCTGTGCGAGCAGGTTTTTCAGCTGCGAAGGTAAAGGCTTGCTCGCCTGATTACACAGTTTATCAAGCGCTTCGGCTTGGCTCAGGGCCAGGTGGCTAGCCCGTTCGCTAAACTTGAGGCCCGCATAAAGATCGCGGCCACACAATAGCTGGCAAAAATACAGGCCCAAACTAAAGATATCGGAATGTTGGCCAATCGGCTGTTCGCGCAGGCCCATCTGCTCCGGTGCCAAGTGGTCGGCATTGATCGACTGTTTATAAAAATCGCTTAGTAACTGGTATTGTTGGGGCAGCGATATTTGTCGATCCCCAGTAATTGATATTGTATTGCTACGGGTATCAAACAAAATGGACTCAGATTTAAGATCACCGTGGTAAGCGCCACTATTGTGTATCTCTTCTAGCTTGTCACAGAGCTGCAGCGCTAAGTTGTAAAAATCTTTTAGATCAAGCCCTGTATCAGGTACTAGATCCAACAAATTGGATTCGCTCTGCTCTGCTCTAGTTGCGGTGAAGATGTCTTCCATGTCTTCCATAAACAACCTTGTTGTTGTGGCAATATGCTAAGCTCCCTACTAATAGCACAGGCACAGGTTTATATCGTCTATCGGTCGTTTTTATATCACCAGCGGCTTACTTCTTTAGAAAACACAAGCACTTAAACCAGTGTTAAAAACACTTACTAATGTATTAACGCTAGCACAGGAATAACAATTCTGTTGCTTAATTTGGTAGCTTATTGCGCCAGAGAGGCGGGGATATATGAGGGGAAATTGGCTGAGTAGATAAGTAGAAGGGGGGCGATTAGAGCGCCCCACTTAATACGGAAACTTAGCAGAACAACTTAAGGGCTGCGCAGGAAATCACCAGTGCGCAGAGCGCGCTCGGCTTCCAACACAATGCCGTAGGACATTTTTTCAAACACACTGAATACCATAACCACGCCGGAGCGCACCGGTGGCAGTTGCACCACCTCATTAGTTACCCGATCGCGCACGGTATCGCCTTTTTTATAAATCAGTAGTACATCGCCCACCTGCAGCTCTTCACGCTCGCCACGGTTAATGGCCACCACATCCAATTTGGAAACCTGGTTAACACCGCCTTCTACACCTATGATCTGGGCGTCAATCTTTTTCGCCGGCGCCGAGGGGAAGAAGGTCGAATCAATTGAGCGCTGGACGGTTTTTAAGAAACGGTCGCCCAGGCGCACTTCCTGGGTGGTGCGCACCACTTCAAAGGTGCCGATATCTTTTTCCAGCGCGGTTTGTTTAACCGTGGCGATATCTATCGCCTGAATACCCAGTGGCTCTTTGCTGATCGGGTCTACATAGGCATCGCCCTTGCGGTAGACACCGTAAATAATCACGCCTTTTTCAAATTCACCACGGCCGAAGATACTGTCGCCAGCACCGGTGATAATATGCTCGTCACCGCCGGCCAATACATAAGGTGCCTTATCCAAGGTAGCGACCTCAACCACTCGGCTGCGCGATAAAAAGGCGTTGATCCGATCCAGGGGAATGGTGTTAATGGCTTCTTCCTTGGGCACGATGTGCACCTTGGGCCCAAGCTTGGCCTTATAGGTGCGGCCGGCTTCACCCCTATCCACGGTCAGACGCGGCTTGCCATCCATATAGATCAGGCTAATCCTGTCACCGGGGAAGATCAAATGAGGGTTGGCGATCTGGGTATTAACCTGCCAGATCTCTGGCCACATCCAGGGGTTCTCCAAGAAGCGGCCGGAAATATCCCACAGGGTATCCCCTTTCACCACGGTATAGGTATCTGGGTGACTGCTCTTTAAGCGCGGCTCATCGGCGTGGCCCTTAAGGGATAGCCCCAGTGCCAATAAGCTCACCATTGCTGCCAGCAGTATTTTTTTCATAGAAAATGCCCTTTCTGATCGGCCCCTCGGCAGAATCGGTTATAATAAAGCCCGTTAGCCTGCCCTAATTGAACACAAGCCCCGAGCAAGTCACTAATATAGCACTTAAAGGGCGCTGGCGGCAGGCAAACCGGGCCCTGATTCGGCCAATAATTACTGTTCGATCATAATGTTAGCAGTGCTCCTTACATTTTTACTAGAAGTTTGTCACAGGCATTAAATACTCCTACATGGCTATCTTAGAAATCCTAGAATTCCCCGACCCCAGACTGCGCACCACCGCCACCCCGGT
This sequence comes from Cellvibrionaceae bacterium, assembly GCA_025800435.1. Lineage (GTDB taxonomy): Bacteria > Pseudomonadota > Gammaproteobacteria > Pseudomonadales > Cellvibrionaceae > Pseudoteredinibacter. The sequence goes on from JAOXRV010000585.1 coordinate 13,362, forward strand.
GGCCGAGGTGAACGACGAAATACGTCAGCTCGTGGCCGATATGTTTGAAACCATGTATGCCGCCCCCGGCATAGGCCTGGCCGCCACCCAAATTAATGTGCACAAGCGGGTGGTGGTGATCGACGTGAGTGAAGCGCAGGATCAGCCACTGGTGTTTATCAACCCACAAATCGAGGTGTTGGATGCCGAGCTGCTGCACGAATACGACGAGGGCTGCCTCTCGGTGCCGGGCTTTTACGAGACCGTCAGCCGGCCGGAGCGCATCCGCGTTACCGCCCTGGACGCAGATGGCCAGGAGTTTAGCTTAGAGCCCGATGGCCTGCTGGCGGTGTGTATCCAGCACGAGCTGGATCATCTAAACGGCAAACTGTTTGTGGACTATATCTCCACCATGAAGCGCCAGCGGATTCGCAAAAAACTCGAAAAACAACACCGCCAACAAGCCTAACGGCCCCAAATCAGTATTAATATGGCCCTAAATATCGTTTTTGCCGGCACCCCAGATTTTGCCGCCGCCCACCTGCAAACCCTACTCGACAGCGAGCACACGGTGATTGCCGCCTACACCCAGCCGGATCGGCCGGTGGGCCGGGGCAAACAGCTGCAAGCCAGCCCAGTTAAGGCCCTGGCCGAAACCGCTGCGGTACCTGTGTACCAACCCCTGAATTTTAAAGACGCCAGCGACCGCGCCGCCCTGGCCGCGTTAAACGCCGATATTATGGTGGTGGTGGCCTACGGCCTGCTGCTGCCCCAGGCGGTGTTGGATACCCCTAAATACGGCTGTATCAATGTGCACGCTTCGCTGCTGCCGCGCTGGCGCGGTGCGGCGCCGATCCAGCGCGCGGTAGAAGCCGGCGATAGCGAAACTGGCGTCACCATTATGCAAATGGATGCCGGCTTAGATACCGGCCCCATGCTGGAAGTCAGCCGCTGCCCCATCGACAGCGACGAAACCGGCGGCAGTTTGCACGATAAGCTACTGGCGCTAGGCGGCCCAGCCCTGCTCAAGGCCCTGGCGGCGATTGAGGCGGGTACCAGTGAAGCCGAAACCCAGCCCGAAGCCGGGGTAACTTACGCCCATAAATTTAATAAAGCGGATGCGGCCCTAGATTGGCAGCGTTCGGCCACCGAGCTGGCGCGCATTGTGCGCGCTTATAACCCTTTCCCGGTGGCCCACTGTGGCTATATCGATAAGGGCAAGCAACAGCGCTTGCGAATTTGGCAGGCCTGGGCGGTGGGCAGCAAAAGCCAACTTGCCCCCGGCACGGTCACTAAGCTAGACCCCAATGGGCTCGAAGTGGCCTGCGGTGATAACAGCGCCCTAGTGATCACCCAGCTGCAGCTACCGGGCAAAAAAGCCATGACTATCAAAGACTTACTAAATGGCCGCGGGGATCTTTTTAGCCCCGGCCAGCAACTGAGCTAATGGACGCCCGCGCCGCTGCCGCCCGCGCCATCGCCCAGCTGTTGCGCCAACAGGGCTCCTTGGCCAGTGCCCTGCCGCCACTGCTGCCCAAGGTTAAAGCCAAAGATCGGGGCCTGGTGCAAGAGCTGTGCTACGGCAGCCTGCGCTACTTTCACCGCCTAAACTACGGCCTGCAGCCGCTATTGCAAAAGCCCCTGGGGGCCAAAGACCAAGATATTCAGGCGCTGCTGTTAATTGGCGCCTACCAGTTGGAGTACAGCCGCATTCCCCCCCATGCGGCGGTGGCCAGCTGTGTGGAGGCCTGCCGGGGGCTGGGAAAAAACTGGGCCACCAAACTGGTCAATGGGGTGCTGCGCAACTACCAGCGCAAGCTGCCCCTGGAGCTGCCGGCCGAGCAGCCCTGGTTGAGCAGCAGCCATCCCAAGTGGCTGTATAAACAATTGCAGCAAGCTTGGCCCGAGCAGTTTGAGGATATCCTCGACAATAACAATCAGCACCCCAGTTTTAGCCTGCGAGTAAACCGCCGCTGGGGCAGCCGCGCTCAATACTTAAACCTATTAGAACAGGCCAATATCGAGGCAAAAGCCTGCGAGTTCGCCGCCGATGGCATCACCTTATCCCAAGCCTGTGCGGTTGAAGTGCTACCGGGCTTTAGCCAGGGCTGGGCCAGCGTGCAAGATGAAGCGGCCCAACTGGCCGCAGAGCTGATGGAGTTACAGCCGGGCCAGCGCATCTTGGATGCCTGCTGCGCACCCGGCGGCAAAACCTGCCATATTCTGGAGCGCGAACCCAGCAGCCAGGTATTGGCCATTGACCTGGAGCCCAAGCGCCTGGCCCGGGTGCAAGAGAACCTAGAGCGCTTGCAACTAAAGGCCGAGCTAGTGACCGCCGATGCCAGCAGCGATAGCTGGTGGGATGGCCAGCAGTTTGATCGCATCCTATTAGATGCCCCCTGCTCGGCCACCGGGGTAATCCGGCGCCACCCGGATATTAAAATTTTACGCAAGCCCGCCAATATCGACGAGCTGGTAACGCTACAGGGGCAAATACTGCGTGCACTGTGGCCCAAACTTAAGCCCGGCGGCATCTTAGTCTACGCCACCTGCTCGGTTTTGCCGGCGGAAAACGAGGCCCAAGTCGAGCGCTTTTTAGAGGCAGAGGCCAGCGCCGAGGCCATGCCAATTAAGGCCAATTGGGGCCTGGCCCAAACCTTTGGCCGCCAGCTGTTTCCCCGGGCTGGGGGCGGCGACGGTTTTTATTATGCACGTATGCAAAAAATTAAATAAAAGGCGTAGAATGGCCGATTAACCACTTAAGAGTTGGTGGTTTAAACAGGCCATGTTGTTCACACTATGAAAATTATTATTTTGGGTGCTGGCCAGGTCGGTGGCACCCTTGCCGAGAATCTAGCCAACGAAGCCAACGATATTACTATCGTCGATACCGACGAGCATCGCCTGCGCGAGCTGCGCGATCATATGGATATCGGTGTGGTGGTGGGCCACGCCTGCCACCCGGATATTCTGCTGCAGGCGGGTATCGACGAGGCGGATATGCTGGTGGCGGTAACCAATAATGACGAGATCAATATGGTTGCCTGCCAGATCGCCTACAGCCTGTTTAAAACCAAAAACAAGATTGCCCGCATTCGCGCCCACTCCTACCTCAACAAGCCGGGCCTGTTCGCCGATGAAAATATCCCCATCGATATGCTGATCAGCCCCGAGCAGCTGGTATCGAACTATATCTTTCGCCTGATTGAACACCCAGGTGCGCTACAGGTGGTGGACTTTGCCGGGGGCAAGGTACAGCTGGTGGCGGTGCGCGCTTACCACGGCGGCCCCCTGGTGGGCCAAGAGCTGCGCTTTTTGCGCCAGCATATGCCCTCGGTGGATACCCGGGTGGCGGCTATTTATCGGCGCGGCCAATCCATTACCCCCGAGGGCTCCACCGTTATCGAGGTGGACGACGAGGTATTTTTTATTGCCGCCAAAACCAATATTCGCGCGGTAATGAGTGAGCTGCGCCGGGTCGAGACCCACTACAAGCGCATTATCGTCGCCGGCGGTGGCAATATTGGCTATCAGCTCACCAAAAGATTAGAGAGCCGCTACGCGGTCAAACTGATCGAGTACTCGGCCCAGCGCTGCGAGTTTTTATCCGAGCAGCTAGAACGCACCATCGTGTTGCATGGCTCGGCCTCGGATCAAGAGCTATTGTTAGAAGAAAACATTGAGAGCACCGATGTGTTTCTGGCGGTTACCAACGATGACGAGGCCAATATTATGTCATCGATGCTGGCCAAGCGCCTGGGGGCGCGCAAAGTGATGACCTTAATCAGCAACCCCGCCTATGTGGATTTGGTACAGGGCGGCGATATCGATATTGCCATCTCGCCCCAGCAGACCACCCTGGGCAGCTTGCTAACCTATGTGCGCGAGGGGGATATGGTCAATATTCATTCGCTGCGCCGGGGTGCGGCCGAGGCCATTGAAATTGTCGCCCACGGCGATGCCAAGACATCACAAGTGGTGGGCCGAGCCATCGAAGATATCGACCTGCCCGAGGGCGCCACCATCGGCGCCATTGTGCGCGAGAATAAGCGCGGCAGCGAAGTATTGATTGCCCACGACCATGTGGTGGTGGAAGACGGTGACCATGTCATTCTGTTTTTGGTCAATAAAAAGTACACCCGCGATATCGAGCGCCTGTTTGAAACCGGCATTCGGTTTTTCTAATCAAGTGGGGCACACGTAGAACACTATGCACTTTTCGGTCATCTTCCGAGTACTGGGTATTTTGCTGATGTTGTTCAGCATGACCCTGCTGCCCCCTATTTTTGTCTCCCTCTATTACAGCGACGAATCCCTGCTGGCGTTTGTGATGGCTCTGGGAATAATCTTTTGCACTGGCTTTTTGGTGTGGCTGCCGAGCAATAAAACCAAACACGAACTGCGCACCCGCGACGGTTTTTTAATTACCGTACTGTTTTGGTTTGTGCTGGGTGTAGCGGGCTGCCTGCCGTTTATACTGTCCGAGCACCCGGGGCTAAGCTTTACCGACGCCATGTTTGAATCGCTCTCGGGCCTGACCACCACCGGCGCTACGGTAATCTCTGGCCTCGACGATTTGCCCCGTTCCATTCTCTACTATCGGCAGCAACTTCAATGGTTGGGGGGCATCGGTATTATTGTGATTGCGGTGGCTATTTTACCGATGCTGGGTATCGGCGGCATGCAGCTGTACCGAGCCGAAACCCCAGGGCCGGTAAAAGATTCCAAACTGACGCCGCGCATTACCGAAACCGCCAAAGTGCTGTTTTTAATCTACTGCACCCTCACCACTACCTGCGCGCTTTCCTACTGGGCGGCAGGCATGAGCTTATTCGATGCCATTGGCCACGCCTATTCCACCGTTGCCATCGGCGGCTTTTCTACCCACGATGCCAGCATGGGTTACTTTGATAGCCCGCTGGTTTTTATCGTGTGTATGATTTTTATGGTGCTTTCCGGGGTTAACTTTGCGCTACACTTTTACACCAGCCGAAATCGCAGTATTGCCCACTACTGGCAAGATCCGGAGTTTAAGTTCTATATAGCCTGCTTGGCGGTAGGCATCCCAATCACCGTGGGCTACCTGGCCTATACCGACACCTACGATTTTGAAACCAGCGCCATCCACGGCAGCTTTGAGTTTATATCCATCTTAACCACTACCGGCTTTGGCACCGCTGACTTCTCCATCTGGCCGAGCTTTTTGCCCTTCTTTATTTTTCTGTTTGCGTTTATGGGCGGCTGCGCCGGCTCTACCGGCGGCGGTATCAAAGTGATCCGGGTACTGCTGATCTGCAAACAGGGCATCCGGGAAATCAAGCGTCTCATTAACCCCAATGCGGTTATCCCCATCAAGCTCAACCAAACTTCGGTGGCCGACCGAGTGGTGGAAGCGGTGTGGGGCTTTTTTGCGGTGTTTATCATCTGCTACATGATTATGTTTATCCTGCTGATGGCAACCGGCTTAGACTTTTTAACCGCGGTTAGTGCTGTCGGCGCCTGTATTACCAACCTCGGCCCCGGCATGGGCGATGTGGCCCTCAATTACGCCGATATTAATAATCCCGCCAAATGGATCTTGTGCTTCGCCATGTTGCTCGGGCGCTTGGAAATTTTTACCCTATTGGTTTTATTTTCCCCTAGCTTTTGGCGCCGTTAAGTTAGGCCAAACCAAAATAACCATTATTTTTGCCGAGGAAGCTTCCCATGATCGTCGCGCGCTCACTACTGCTAAGCCTGGCCCTAGCCGGCCCGCTGGCCCAGGCTGATGCCCTGCAAGGCTTGATCGAAACTATTGTGGATAAACGCCTGCCCCAAACCCTGTACGAGGGCAAGGCCATTGCCTGGGAGTATGGCTTTTACGATTTGACCATTAGCAAAGCCGGCAGCGCTAAAATTGTCAGCGCTGAAAAACACATTGAAGCCAGCATGCCCCTGCACATTACGCTCAAGGGCGATATTAAAAAGAAGCTGTTTGGCAGTGAAATAGAAATTAGCTGCAGCAGTGAATTTAGCACCAACAGTAAAATGGCCCTGGAGCCGGTATGGGCCGACTCGCTGCAAGCCAAGCTCAACTTTGATCTCCCCATCCCCCCCACTGAAATGGATTGCCAAGGCTTACGCCTACCCATTCAAGTCCCACTGCAGCAATTAATTGCCCAGGAAAAACCCGACTGGGAAAAACAAGCC
>JAOXRV010000591.1 GCA_025800435.1 Cellvibrionaceae bacterium
TCCATGTAGCTCTCGTCCGGCGTCCTGCCTCCCAAGCCCCCAGAACCCCACCCGGACACTTGGCTCTGCAAGGTGCAGCGACTAAATTGGTGCGGCTTATGGATTATTTTCCCTTATTTTTTAAACTAGAAGGCCGTGAGGTTTTGCTTGTCGGCGGTGGTGCTGTGGCCGCTCGCAAGTTGCGTTTGCTGTTAAAAACCCCCGCCACCATTACCTTGGTCGCGCCTCGGCTGCATGCCGAGACCGAGGCAATGGCGCGAGCGGGGGGCTGGCGGTGGCTAGAGGGCGAATATCGCCAGGGTATGCTGGATAGGCAGGCCTTTGTGATTGTCGCCACCGATAAGCCAGAGCTTAATGCCGAGATAGCCCGTCACTGTGAGCAGCGCAATATCCCCGTCAATGTGGTCGATCAGCCCGAGCTGTGTACGGTGATTACCCCGGCTATTGTCGATCGCTCGCCGCTGGTAGTCGCCATTTCTTCATTTGGCTCGGCGCCGGTGCTGGCGCGCAAAATTCGTCAACAAATTGAAACCTCAATACCGGCTGCTACTGGCAAGTTTGCCGCAATGCTTGGGCGCTATCGTCAGCGTATCACCCAAACCATCAGCGATAGCACCGAGCGCTTGCGCTTTTGGCAGGATCTTATGGGCAGTGAGGTGGAGGCCGCGCTCGCCAGGGGCAATGAACAAGAGGCAGAGCAGCGTTTATTGGCGCGTATTGAGGCCAGTGCTAATAACACGGCCAAAGGTGAGGTGTATCTGGTTGGTGCCGGCCCGGGCGATCCCGAGTTGCTGACCTTAAAAGCCCTGCGGCTTATGCAGCAGGCCGATGTGGTGCTTTATGACCGCCTGGTGTCCGATGGGGTGATGGAGCTGCTGCGCCGGGATGCCGAGCGCATTTATGTGGGCAAGCGCCGGGACGATCACGCCCTCGCCCAGGGTGATATCAACCAGCTGCTGGCGGATTTGGCAAACCAGGGCAAGCGGGTTTTGCGCCTAAAAGGCGGTGATCCGTTTATTTTTGGCCGTGGCGGTGAAGAATTGGAAACCCTGGCCGAGCAGGGCGTGAATTTTCAGGTGGTGCCCGGTGTTACCGCCGCATCAGGATGCGCGGCCTACGCGGGCATTCCCTTAACCCACCGGGATCACGCCCAGTCGGTTCGCTTTATCACCGGCCACCTCAAAAACCAAAGCAGCAATATCCGCTGGGCCGAGCTGGCCGCCAGCGATCAAACACTGGTGTTTTATATGAGCTTGGTGGGGCTGCCACAAATTTGCCAAGCCCTAATCAAGGCCGGGCGCAGCGCGGCCACGCCGGCGGCTTTGGTCGAAAAGGGCAGCACCCCAGAACAGCGCGTGATGATTGGCAGTTTAAGCAACCTCGCGGATAAGGTGGCCGAGGCCAAGTTTAGAGCACCGACTTTATTGATTATCGGCGATGTGGTTAAGCTGCACACTAAGCTCGCTTGGTTTGCTAAGGCGCCCGAGCAGGGGGAAAATACCCGGTGAATATTACGCGCTATACACAAGCCCCATGCCCAGAGCTAATGGCGCTGTTGCTAAGCGCAGACCCTGATGAATTCGCAATTCAGGCTTATATCAATAAGGCCAGCATTCTTGTTTGTCGTGGGGATAACAAAATAATTGCAGTTGCTGTTCTTAGCCAACAACAGCAAATTGCCGAACTAAAAAATATCGCCGTATTGGAATCCTATCAGGGCAGGGGTTTAGCCAAACAAATGATAAAGGAAGCCAAGGCGCTGGCTAAGCGCAATGGCGCTTATTGCATCGAGGTGGGCACGGGCAATTCAAGTTTGTCTCAGTTTGCCCTCTATCAAAAATGCGGTTTTCGCTTTGACCGAGTAGAGCGTGACTTCTTTAAAAACTACCCCGAGCTTATTTATGAAAATGGTATCCGCTGTTTGGATATGATCTACCTGAGCTGCCCGTTATAATCAGCGAGCCATTTGTGCTTATGATCTCAGTATCCAGGCTGCATTAACTGTAGCCAAGAAACAAAAACGGTCGCCAAAGCGACCGTTTTTGATTCAGAGCAGGGCAAGGCTCGGCAACGAAGCCGCGCTGTCTCCGGTAAAAAATTAGCGCGCCTTTAAAGCGTCCTTAATTTTATCGCGCATACTGCGCAAGCTCGCCTCGGTAGTCTCCCAGTCGATACAGGCATCGGTAATCGATACACCGTATTCCAGCTCGGCCAAATTGGCGGGCACTTTTTGGTTGCCCGGGCCGATATTAGATTCCACCATAATGCCGATAATGGAATTATTGCCTTCCAAAATTTGGTTGGCCACATTGTCCATCACCAGGGGCTGTAGCTCGTGGTTTTTGTTGGAGTTGGCGTGGCTGCAATCGACCATGATATTGGGGCTGACACCGTGCTTGGCCAGCGCCTGTTCGCACATGGCGACGCTAACCGAGTCGTAGTTGGGCTTGCCGCTGCCGCCGCGCAATACCACGTGGCCATAGGGGTTGCCCTTGGTGTGGGTGATGGCAACCTGGCCGTTTTCGTTAATCCCCAAGAAACGGTGGGGGCTTGAGACCGATTGCAGCGCATTGATGGCGACGGTTAGGCCACCGTCGGTACCGTTTTTAAAACCAACCGCAGAGGATAAGCCAGAGGCCATCTCCCGGTGGGTTTGTGATTCGGTGGTGCGCGCGCCGATTGCACTCCAGGCAATCAGGTCTTGCAAATACTGGGGCGAAATGGGGTCCAGGGCCTCGGTGGAGGTGGCCAGTCCCATCTCGGAGACATCGATCAGCAGCTGGCGGCCGATGTGCAGACCCTCTTGAATTTTAAACGAATCATCCAGATAGGGATCGTTAATCAGGCCTTTCCAGCCGACGGTGGTGCGGGGCTTTTCAAAATAGACGCGCATAACGATATACAGGGTATCGTCCAACTCGGCGGCCAGGGCCTGCAGGCGCTGGGCGTAATCTTTGGCGGCGTCAACGTCGTGGATGGAACAGGGGCCGATCACCACCATCAAACGGTGGTCTTTGCGGTCGAGAATATCGCACACGGCTTTGCGACCGGCCTCTACGGCTGCCCGGGCCTTATCGGTCAGGGGCAGGTCCTGCTTTATTTGGGCAGGTGACACCAACACTTCTTGGGAGTTGATGTTCAGGTTTTCAATTTTGCTATGGTTGTCACTCATTTTATGTCCTAAGTCAGGCGACTTTGTATCGGTCTATCGGTCTATCGGTTTGCGCGTGCCTATGCGCTACAGCTGCACTGATCGGCTGTTATACCGCTGCCTGTTGATGCTTTTGTTACAGGTTTGCGTATTCTACTGAATTTTGAGGGTCAGGGCTCCCCCCAGTTGGGCCAGAATGGCCAATTTTTGCGGACAGCTCTGAGCTTCGCACAGATTGTGGCGCTATAGACTGGGCATCTCGCTGCCTGGCCCTGGTGCTAATGTCTGAATTAATGGGAAGTATAGGGCGGTTTGCACCGGTTCTGGCCCCAGTTGGCTCAGTAGGCGCTGATAGTTGGCCAATTGCTCGCCATAGCTATCCCACTGCTGCTCGATAAACTCTGCCTCGCTCTGCTCGGCTGCGGGCAGGGCGCTTTTATAGTCGATTACCCAGCGCTGACCCCGGTAGATAAAGCTTCGGTCGAGGATATACTCACGCCCCTGTTGGCTGTGCCAGAGTCGCCATTCGCATTGGCTATCGTCATGTTGATTGTTCAATAACCAGCGGCCGATTGGGTCTTGCAGACACAGCGCCATGGCTTTTTCGATCAGGGTGGCGCCCTGGCGGGCGCCATCTGGCCACAGCCCCAATTGCTGCAACTGTTGTTGCCACAGTTCGGTCTGGGCCAGGCGCCGCTCGGCCGGCCACTGCCCTTGGCCATCGATACATATTTGTCGCAGGGCGCGGTGCATAACCGTACCCAGGTGGCGGTGGAAGGTGTTTTCGCTGCGAAACGGTTCGGGGTTATTGTCGGCATCCCCAAACTCGCGGCCGCGAAAGGCGGCCAGCAGCTCGCCGTTATTGAGGCTGGCTGCGCGCCAGTTATCGGCCAGGCGCAGGCCAAAGTCCCTTGAGGGGTGAGGGCCCGTGGCCTGGGTCGAGCCGCTTGCTTCAGCGGGGCTATAGACTTGTGCTTCGCGCTTGATGGTTGGCCATATCTTGGCCAGCAGGCTGCTGTTACCCGGTGGCCGCAATTGCTCATAGGCGG
>JAOXRV010000593.1 GCA_025800435.1 Cellvibrionaceae bacterium
GCTGCCCATTAGCAGCGGCCAGCGGGTTGATCAGCAGACCATTTTGGCGAAGATGGATGCGCGCCAGACCGAGCTATCGCTGCGCACTATCGAGCTAAAAATTGCCAACCAAAAGCTCTCTATCGAACGCGCGCAAACCCAACTGCAGCTGGTGACCGAAAACGTCGACAATAAATACAAATCGGCCATTGCCGCGGTCGAGCGGGCCAAGGCCTCACTGAAAAAAGCCAAATCTGTATTGGATGCGGCGCAAAATAACTACGACCGCTCGGCCAGTATGTGGCAGAAAAAACTGATCAGTGCCCAGCGCTGGGATGCGGTCAAACTGGATTTATCAAAATCCCGCCACGCCCACGATGAAGCAACCGCTGCCTTACACCAAATTGAATCGGACAACTCCCGTGCCAAAGCAGCACTGCAAGAGCGCACCATTCAAACCAAAACCTTGGAGATTGCGCAACGCCAGCTAGAGCTGCTGGAGGTTGAAAAAAATAATACCCTGATCGCCCTTAGCGACCGAGAAATTCGCAGCCCACTAGAAACAGCGGTTATCGATAAAACCTTTGTCCACGCCGGTGAATTTGTGCCCGCCGGACGTCGCTTGTTAATGCTGCACGACCCCAACGACATTTGGATTCAGGCCAATGTTAAGGAAACCCAGGTGCGCCATATTAGGGTGGGTGCCAAGGCCAAGGTCAGCGTTGACGCCTACCCGGATGAAACCTTTGCAGCCACGGTAGAACGCATTGACCACGCCACCACCAGCCAGTTTGCACTGCTGCCCAACCCCAACCCCAGCGGCAACTTTACCAAAGTTACCCAGCGCCTGAGCCTGCGCCTGGGCATTGAGCAGCGCGACGGCCTGCTAAAACCCGGCATGATGGTGGGTGTTGAAATCGATACCCGCAGTGGCAAAGACTAAAGGCACTGACGGTGGAAATAGCAGCGGCCGACGAGCCAAAAGCGGTACAGTTCGAAGATTTATTTGAACGCTATGGCGAAAAATACCGTTGGTTAGCGGTTATCACCATTGGTATTGGCGCCATTACCACCGCCATTGCCAGCACCAGTGTTAACGTTGCCATCCCGCCTATTATGGGTGCTTTTGGTATCGGCCAAAGCACCGCCCAATGGATTTCTTCGGGTTTTTTGGCGGCCTCTACCATCACCATGTTAATCACCGCCTGGCTGATTAGTGCCTTTGGTATTCGGCAAACCGTTTTAGTGGCGCTGGCGGTGTTTGCCGCCAGCTCCGTGCTGGGTACTTTCAGTAATAATGCCGAG
>JAOXRV010000612.1 GCA_025800435.1 Cellvibrionaceae bacterium
AGATGGAAAGCAACGGCAAAAACGTCAACCGCCAGGGCGAGCAAGTCAACTTTAATACCTGCCCGATTTTATGGGGCGAAATTGGCACCAATGCCCAGCACGCTTTTTACCAGCTATTGCATCAGGGCACCGAGGCGGTAATGTGCGATTTTATTGTGGCCGCACGCCGCTACGGCCCCGATGCCAGCAGTGAGCTGCGCCACCAGCACCAGCTCAACTTGGCCAATTGCTTTGCCCAAAGCCGTATCCTCGCCCTCGGCGATAGCGTCTTGGCCGATGCCGAACAGGCCCCGGCGCACAAACGCTACCAGGGCAACCAGCCCTGCACCACCATTATGTTGAATGAACTGAACCCATTCACCTTTGGCCAACTGATCGCCATGTACGAACATAAAGTGTTTGTACAATCGGTGATTTGGGGCATCAACCCCTTCGACCAATGGGGTGTAGAGCTGGGCAAGCAGGTGGCCACCAAACTGCTGCACCACCTGCACCAAGACCAGCCCAGCAATGAGCCGCTGGATGGCTCCACCCAGGGTTTGATCGATGCCATCAAACAACCATAAGGCGATTTAAATAATTATGAAAATAGCGATTTGGGGCACCGAACTCTACGCCTGGACCGCCGCTGCCAGCTTTGCGCGGATGGGTAACGAGGTCTACTTTCACCCTCAATACCAAAGCCAAGGCAAGACCCCGCCGGGGCGGGTAAATAGCGCCACCGCGCCGGATATGGTCAAGCAAGAGCCAGGTCTAGTTGAGCAAATTAACGCCCAGCAGCTGGAGGGGCGCTTACACTTTTGCAGCGCCAACGAAGCCGCCGAGGCAGGCCTGCACCTGCTGGCATTTTTACCCAACCAAGAGCAAGAAGCCGAAGCCCTGTGCAAATTGCTGGCGCTGGATCAAACCCGCGAACTGCTTATTATCAACACCAGTAACTTTGGCATCGGCGCCAGCGACCGCCTGCGCCAGCACCTCGGTGGCGAGCGACAAAGCCTGGCCTATATGCCCGACCAACTGCCCGCCGGCAGTGCACTCAACTACTTTACCCGCCCCGACCATTTAATTGTTGGCTGCGAAAATGACTGGGCCAATATGCACATCCGCGCCCTGTTCCGCCCCTTTAGCCAAAGCCTAACCAGCTGGCTATTCATGAGCGCGCGAGAAGCCGAATACACCAAGTTTGCCATTACCGGCATGCTCGCCCTGCGCCTGGCCTATATTAACGACCTAGCCAACCTGGCCGACCAACTCAATGTTGATATCGATATTATTCGCCAGGCCATGGGCAGCGATGAACGCATCGGCCAACACTATTTGCGCCCGGGCTGCGGCTTTGGCGGCGAGCATTTTCCGCAGTATATTAAAGGTCTGGCCGGCACCTTAAGCGAAGCGCGCAACTCCCACCTACTGGACACAGTACTGGAGCAAAACGAAAAACAAAAAGAACTGCCCTTTCGCAAGCTCTGGCGCCACTACGACTGTGACCTGGCCGGCAAAAGCATCAGCGTTTGGGGCCTGGCCTATAAACCGGGCAGCGCCAGCATCAGCAACGCCCCCAGCCTAAAAGTGATAGACGCGCTACTGAGCCAGGATTGCATAGTCAAAGTGCACGACCCAATGGCCATGAGCAATATCGAAAAACACTTCGCCCAACACCCCAAGGCGGCCAACTTACACCGCTGCGAAAGTGAACTTGAAGCCCTACAAAACAGCCAGGGCCTACTGCTGCTAACCGAATGGCCCCAATACTCCTCCCCCGACTTCGTCACCATGCACCAAACCATGGCCGAACCCCTAATCATTGACGGCCGCAACGTATTCGACAAAGAACTGCTACAAGAACTCGGCTTCAGCTACCACGGCATCGGCCGCTAACCCACAGCCTACGGGGTCAGGCCTTTGGCTTTGCCTACGGGGTCAGGCCTTTGGCTTTGGGGTCAGGCCTTTGGCTTTTGATGATACTGCTGACGGTGGAATAATGCAGGCCGAAGTACTCACCCAGCTCTTTTAAACTGTAGCCCCCACTTCTGTGAGCGGCATAAATTGCCGCGTTTCTATTCTCGCCAGCTTGCTCATAATCAGCCAGAGCCTTGACCTGCCTAACTTGGGGAGAAGGGAGCCGGTCCAAATCTGAGGTACTGAGTTTTTCTGCCACCCCTTCAATAAATTGCTTATCACCCAAATACGCTTGATTTTGTAAGTGTTCCCAGGGTGAGGCTTCGCTCTGACCCTGGCTCACAAAATTTGCATAACGTTCGATTGCCTTAGCGCGGCGCGCTGCAAAGGCGGCCAACACCTGCTCCACCGATAGAAAATCTGGGGAGCTAGCCGCACCGATGGTTGCGCGGTAGCTGCTCCAAGGCCAGTCCTTGGCTGTCCGGACCAATCCCGCGCGCACCGGGTTAAGTACGATATAGCGACACAACTCTAATAGATAACTGTCTTTGTCGACCAAGATAGATTTGTAACGCCCTTGAAAAACGTGCCCCACGCGGCCGTATTTTCGATTAAACCTTTGAGTATAAACCCCGTTGAGCTTTTGCATTCCCTTGGATAAATTCGCTTCCGGGGTTTCAACAAGCAGGTGATAATGGTTTCCCATTAAACAGTAGGCATAGCAAAGCCAGTTATAGTGGTCACAAACTTCATTGAGTAGCCCCAAGAAGGCCTCTCTGTCTTCACTGTTTTCATAGATATCTTCGCGTCGGTCGCCGCGAGAGGTAATGTGGTATAGAGCCCCTTCGAACTCCAATCTAAGTGACCTGGCCATTTTAGCCTTCCCTGTTTAGCTAGCCCTAAGCTATTAAGGCTAGCTAAACTCTTGCCAAAAGCCAAAGGCCTGACCCCAAAGCCAAAGGCCTGACCCCGGTTATGGTTTGAAGGGTTGGGGAGGTGGGGTGTGGGCTGCTGAGGGGGGCAGGATTGGCAGATCGAAGTTGGGTTGTTCGCCGGTCAGGCTGTTTAGGAAGGCAACGATTTGAGCCTGCTCTTTTGCGCTGAAGCTTCTGCCCAGTTGTAGCTCGCCCATAATTTTTACCGCCTCGCCAAGGTCGTATACAGCACCATCGTGGAAGTAGGGGTAGGTCATGGCCACATTGCGCAGGGTGGGCACTTTAAAGAACATGCGATCGGCTTCATTTTTGGTGACATCGAAACGTCCCTGGGCTGGGTTATCGGTTTTGTAGGGTTTAATTAAACCCATTTTTTGGTACATGGTACCACCCAGTGCCGGGCCATTGTGGCAAGCAGTACAACCGCTGTTAGTAAACAGCTTATAGCCCGCCTGCTGTTCCGCCGAAAGAGCAGCTTTATCGCCTTTTAAAAATTTATCGAACGCTGAGTTGGGGGTAACCAGGGTTTTCTCGAACTCGGCAATAGCGCTGGTCAGCCGATCGATATCGATTCTGTTATCGCCAAATACCGCTTCAAACTCGGCCACATAACCGGGAATAGTTTGCAGGGTTTTAACCGCCGCCGCGTGGCTAAACGCCATTTCTTTGGGGTTGGCAATGGGGCCGCCGGCCTGCTCTTTTAAATCTTTTGCGCGGCCATCCCAAAACTGGGCCAAATTGTAACTGGCGTTGAGCACCGTGGGCGAATTAATCGGCCCCTGCTGCCAATCGTGACCAATCGAGGTGGGTAGATTGTCACTGCCGCCCATACTTAAATTGTGGCATGAGTTACAGGAAATAAACCCAGACTTAGACAAACGCGGATCAAAAAATAACTTTTTGCCCAACTCCGCCTGGGCCATATTGATATCGCTGGGCACTTCAATCGGGGCAATGCTGACCTGGCCGTAAACGGTTAATGCAAACACAGCCGTAGAGGCGAACACCACACCACGGCCAATATACTGTTTAATACACTGAGCAACCATAAATCACCTATTCCTTATCACTTATATCCAAATCAGGTTAATAGTTTTTAAATATTATTTAGCGCTCGCTAATACTATCATCGCCGGCCCGAAACATAGGCTGAGAGCCGCGCCGTTTAAGCGCCCAATGACTAATTCCATGCCGCAGATCAAATAACCGGGCAGCTTTGGCCCGGGCCAGTACACGCCGCTGGCAAGAGGTTTTAAGGGCCGCTCAAAAAATAAGCTATGCTAAAGAAAAGTGAAAACAGCAACTACCGCGAAAAGGACCACAAGCCGAGAAATAGTTTGCACAGTCATGGGCAGCCGCTAATCGCCCTGACCAGCAGCAACTGGGGCGGGACGCCTATGAACAACCAATACTTTGCCGCGCTAAACAGCCGCCGGCGCGCCGAGCTGGAAGCAGAACTTAAACGCCTGCAGCAACACAGCGAGGCCAGCCCTATCAACCTGGAGCGGCTGGATGGTTTCTACACCGCCTTGCACTGTGGCCCGTTTGAATTAAACCCCCATCAGGACCGGCCCCTGCCATTGCAGTGCTTGCAACCCAAAACCCCACTATTGCTGCAACACTGGCACAATGTGGGCCAACGCTTAAACCACGACGAGGTATTTTTACCGCTGGCCCTAGAACAGGGCAGCAATGGCCGCGACTGGGCTCAGGGCTTTATCGATGGCGCCGAATTATACCCACTGCAATGGTGCCGCCTGCTCAATGATCCAGACCACGGCGGCGCCGCCCTGGGCCTGGTGGCGCTGGCCCATATCGATCACCCAGACCCGCAACTGCGCACCTACCAGCAGGCCCCAAGCCCTAAACAATTGGCTGCCCTGACTGAGAACCTAGTGGTTGCCGGCGGCTATATCTACCGCTACTACGCCCCCGAGCGGGCCAGCCACGGCCAGCCCCGCGGCCAGGTGCTAATGCCAGAGGTTAAGCAATGGCAACATTAACGGGCCCCAGCTGACGCCGGTCAAGCCCGAATCGCCCCAGCCTCTGAATTAGGCGCGCCCAAAACGCTGCCGCCACTTGGCCTTTAGCAACAAGCAGGCAAATACACTGTTACTGAACAAATAACGACGCCACATGCGCCCTGGCTCTTGCAGCAGCCGATACAACCACTCAAGCCCGCAGTTTTGCATCCACTGTGGTGCGCGCGTAACTTTACCAGCCACTACATCAAAGGTACCACCCACCCCCATTACAAACTCTACCCCTAGCTGCTCGCGCCAGCGATTAATAAAAGTTTCTTTTTTGGGTGAGCTAATGGCGACAAACAACAAATTGGCGCGGGACTGGCGAATTTTTTCCACCACAGCCTGCTCATCGTCCCAAAAATAACCGTGGAGATAACCAGCCAGCATCAGCTCCGGGTGGCGGCCTTGCATCTCGCGCACCGTGTGTTCCACCACCTGCTCGGTGGCGCCCAAGTAAAATACGCGGTAGCCGCGTTGCTCAGCCAGGGCATTTAGCGCAAAAAATAAATCTACTCCGGCTACCCGTTCAGTCACCGGCAGGCCCAGCAGTTTGCCCCCCCAAAGTACGCCCATGCCGTCAATATTAATAATATCGCACTGCTCTACCGCTTCGCGCAGCTGTGGGTCATCACGCATTTGCACCAGCTTAGCGACATTAACCACCACATGTTGGGTAAACTCGCCGGCGCCGATGGCATCGTCTATTTTGCTAACGGTTGCGGCCATGGTTAAATTATCCATGGGACAATTTAACAACTCTATTCTCGACATACACACACCCTAGTTAAGTAATTTTGCATAAAGCTCTTGATAGCGCTGCACATTTTTTTGCCAGGATCGCTCCGCCACTACATAGTCATAGGCCTGTGCCACTAACGGCAGGCAGGCGTCCATATGCAGGCGCATTTGCGCCAGCGTTTGGGCCAGGGCCTGGGGGTCGTTTGGGCTCACCACCACGCCCGTTACGCCATGCTCGACCAGTTCGGTCATGCCTCCCACATCGCTGACCAGTACCAGCGTTTTCATGGCCATAGCCTCCAGCGGTTTTAGCGGGGTAACACTGTGGGCTACTGGCTCGTCGCGGCGATAATTCACTACCACATCCACATAGGGGTAAAAATCGGGAATCGCTGCCGGCGGCTGGCGACCAAGAAACTGCACATTGCCAAGCCCCAGTGACTGGGCCAGGGACTCAAGCCTGGGCTTGGCCTTGCCCTCGCCGACTACAGCCAAACTAAACTGGGATTGATCGAGTTTCGCCAACGCCTCCAGCACAAAATCGAGCCCCTCTAAATCAATTAGCGAGCCGATATAAGCCAAGCGTAACGGCCCCTGGGAATAGCGCGGTTCAATTGCCGCACCACGGGCCAATAACTGGGCCGGCACCGCATTTGGCACCAGGGTAATAAGTTTGGCGGTAGATCGATATTTAAGGTGCAAGCCGCGGCTAATCACCACCACAGCCGCCGCGCGTTTAATCACCCAAGCCTCGGCCCTGGCCGCCAACCAGCGCAGCACTCGGCCGGCCTTAAAATTAGAGTTGTTAACCCAATCACTGCGCACCTCGTAGACATGGGGAACCCCCAGTTCGCGGGCTGCGTAGGCACCGGCAATAGCACAGTAAAAGGTGGCGTGCGAGTGGATGATGGCAGGTTTTTCTTCGGCCGCTACCGCCAGTGCCAGCTCCATAAACGAGAATAGGGAAAACAGTTTCTTAAACCGTAGCCAGATGGATTTATCCTTCGCCACCTCCAGCTCTGGGCGGCCACGATAACAGCGGTAATAGTCAATACCATCGATACGCTCTACCCCCTCACTCACATCTAGGCCATTTTGGAAAGGGCTAGTCAGCACCACCACACCCATGCCCGCACCGAGCTGGGCTTGCAACAGGGCCGCACTGCGGGTGCTGGAGCCCGAAATATTGGGAAAGGACTGGTACAAAATATGAAACACTTTCACAGGCCACCTCGGCTACACAAATTAAACGCCAATACGCGCGCCAACCAGGCCCACATAGCGTCCCCAGCGCGGGGCATTAAGGCAAGCGCTAATGCGCTCAATGGTGCAGCCGTGCACCTCGACAGTAATAACTCTTCAAACAATCAATATACAATCAATAAACAATCAGCTTACTACGCCGCTCTAATTGCGCACCGCCGCACCCAAGTGTCCCGCCGACCTGGGCATTAAGCCGGTAGCGCGGCGTCAGCAGCAGGTAAAAAACCACGATAATATAGGCAAACAAATACTCGGGCTTTAAGAAACCCCGGTGAAACAAATGCAAAAACTGCACAAAGCTCAAGGCGTAAATCACCAACCAGCTGTCACTGCCGCGGGCATAGCGCTCAAATAGTTTAATAACCAACACCATCGCCAGCAGCACCAGTAAAAAACCAACGCCAAAATCAATATACAAACCACCAATAATGCCCGGGGTAAGGCCGCCGGCAGCGGCGGTGCCAAACGCCAGGCCCATGGCCTCGCCAGCACCCATTTGACGGCCGGGCAAAATGGTAATTAAATCGGCGTAAAACAAGGGCACCGAGGCGTAGCTATTGCTCAAGCCCTCACTGACAATGCGATTGGTCAAGCCCAGGGTTTCCCGAAACGCCAAGTGCAGGGGCATCACCAAATAGCCCCACACACTGTCGCTGTAAAAATATTCGTTAAGCGCCTCGCTGGGGCTTAAGTAACCGCTGTCAGAAAACCAGCGACGCAGGTAATAGATACCGTAAATAAACACCAGACTGGCGCCGCCCCCGTAGGCCAACACACGGGGCCGAAAGCGAATCACACTGCCATCGCTACGATAGGCGAAATGGTGGCTTTGCATAAATTGAATCAGCATTAGCCCCAACACCACCATCAACACCGTACCGCGACTGCCAATAAACAGCGCTGGTAGCAAGGGGGCAAGCACATAGATAATAAAGTGCCGCCTATCTTTGGGCTCGCGGCTGGCCCAATACACCAACGGAATATATATTGCAGATTTAATAATGTAACCCACCGCCGTGGTCAGGCCAAAGCGCAGGTCTTGGTAAACTAAAATATTGCCATAGCGGATATACACAAACGCCAAGGCCAGATACACCACTAGCAAGTGTGCATAAACCACCCGCTTGTTACTGGCCGAAAAGTTGAGCAAGCCGCTGTAACTGCCATCCAAGGAGCTGCTGTGAGGCAGCGGTAAACTCGACCGCGCGGCTGCGCTAAGGCGCGGCAGTAGCAAATCAAAACACTTGCAGGCGACAAACATGCACAGTGCCGCCAGCACATACAGGCGGATAGTGGGCAGGTAGATATGGCCACGATAGTCAGATACATCCAACAGCGCCATGCCCAGGTAAAACAGCAAAAACAGGGCTAGCATACGTTCAAACCACTGGCCCGCAGCATAGGCACAAAGCAAAAAGGCCATCAACGCAACATAGCTAAGCCCATAGCCCACTTTTATAGCCAACAGCCCCGCAAGCAATGCGGCCATCAACCAGAACACGGTATTTTTTGTGCGTTTTAGTAACACCCTCAGCCTCTTTTTTCTGTACCCAAGGCAGTATTTGCGGCGCTTAGCTCGGCATAGAAAAACCCATTGCGCAGCAACCAAATTAAACAGGCCGACCAGACGATGCTGAGCATATCCACCAAACCCGTGCCGTAAGCCCCAAGGCTAACCCCAAGCAAGGCCAGCAGAGTTTTAGCATTGGCGCTAACAATCATTTGCCGAGTGGCGCGGGCACCAAACACTGCGGAAAAATGCGCATAAACTAAACGCAACACCCCAAGCAACAACAGTGGCGCAATCAAAGCCCAGTTGCCACCCAAGTAGCGCCGCCCCAACAGCCATTCATCCACCGCCAGGGCTAGGCAGGCAAAACCAAACGCCAGTAGCAGTGAGACAATGACGCTATAGCCTAAACGGCGCCGGAACTGGGGATAATCGAACTGCAACTTGTAG
>JAOXRV010000614.1 GCA_025800435.1 Cellvibrionaceae bacterium
CAATGTGCATGAGCTTGAAGGCGGTATCGATGACTTGGCCTGGCTGGAGCGGATCGAACTGGCGCCGGGCCAGCAGCCGATGCTGATCAGCGAGGGCACCTTGATGTATTTTGGTGAGCCTACCATCCGCCAGTTTCTGGATGCCTTTAGTCAGCGCTTTAGCAGCCACACAGGCTATCTGGAATTGGTCGGCGACTTGGTTAAAGGTCGGGTGCACCCCTCGGTCAAGGCCATCGGCGTTGACTGTCCCTTCCAGCATGGCCTGCGCCAGCCCTGGCAAAGTTTCAGCGCATGGTTACCCGCCGCCAAAGCCCTGGCGCCGGTGGATAATATTTACGACCATGCCCCGGGGCAATGGGGTTGGTTGGGGTGGCTGTTTAAGCTATTGCCCAGTTGGCGCTATCGCCTCGGGTCGGTGATGGTTGAGTATGATTATGAATATAAAAGCCCTGTTTAAAAATACGCTGTTGCTATTGGTGTTGGTGCTGGTCTCTGGGTTTGTTGCGATTACTTTTGGGTTTCAGCTGGTGCTGCCGTGGTTGCAACAGGTTTTTATGGGGCAAATAGGGCTCGGTGCTATTTTGGCGGTGCTGATTTGGCTGGCGCTGGTGGTACTGATGTTTATCGCTGTGTTGGGATCGCTTGTGGTGATTGCAGTGCTTGTGAAAAATAGGGAGCTTTAGCCTACAGCTCCTTAAAATTGGGCAGGCCCAACAGCGGCTCATCCCTCAGTTCATTAACCCAGTAAAGGGTGCCGCCGCAGACCGCCGCTGGCAGTATAAAAATATTCAGCACCGGTATCATCGCCCCCAGGGTGGCCATGCCGCCAAGGCCCAAGGTGCTGAATTTTTTGCCCCAGAGACGGCCACGCAAATCCTTGAAAGGGGTTTTGTGGTTATCGGCTGGGTAGTCCACATACTGTACCGAAATGGTCCAAACAGCCCATAAGAAGCTGATAACGGGCACCAAAAAGTTAAGCAGGGGGATAAACGAAAGAAAAAATAGGCCGATCATCAGCACTAGGCCGCGGCTGATAAAGTACCAGAGTTTACCCAGTTCCCGCAGCAGGGTGCGGGGTATCATCTGTGCCAGGGGCTCGGTTTCTACCTCTTGGCCGGTAACCAGTTCTTCGACCTTTTCGGCCAAAATGCCGTAGAAGGGGGCGGCGATAATATTGGTTAAGATACTAAAGCTATAGCCGTAGATCAGCAGGATAAACATGATCACAATACCGCTGATAAACCAGGCCAAAAAGCTCAGCCAGTCGGGCAAAAAGCCGGTTAGCCACTCGGTGGCCGAGGAAAACTTGGCAAATAAAGTGGCGGTGGTGAGGGCAAAGATCAGCAGATTGACCAGGATCGGCACCAAAATAAAGATGCGCAGCTTGCGATGCAGCATTAAAGTGGCGCCACTTAAAATATACTCCGCACCTTTGCCGACGTGGTTATTGGGATTAGCTGCTGGACTGATCATATTGCTCTTGTACTCTTAAATATTATGTAGTTCTACTTAGACGATGTTAATGCTGCTAATGGCAATTGTTTAGAGTGGAAACTAATCGGCTAATCCTGGATGGCTCGTGGCTAAGTGTTTAGTAACCTCCGTCAGTAAACTTTGCGCGTGTGCAATACACTCATTAACAACACCTGGACTCACTAAGTCGCCGCTATAGTCTGCCACGTTGCGCTGCTTGCGCAAGGTATCTAAAACTACCATAGTGCTCCTGTTCAGACCAATGGTCTTGGGCAGTGATTGAATCATAGTTTGGTGGTGGCCGGTTTACTGCTTAATGTGCGAAAACCATTACTTTGTAGGGCGGCATTGGCCAGTTGCATAATGGCTTTATAGGCTGTATCAAAGCGGTTTTCGTTGCTTAATTGTTCTATTTGGGCGTCTTGAATATTGCGCCTGGCCGCTTCTAGTAGGCGCTTTATGGTGAGCTTGTCTGGTGTTATCCGCTCTAGGCGTGCTCCCAGTAGGTTATCCAAGGTCATCCTTGCCTCCTATGATATAAATAAGGGGTTTGCTCATCAGCTCGTGAATAAAAGCCGTGCCCTCTGCTTTTGCATCTGTCCATTCTTGCTGGGTATAAAGCTTGGGATTTATCTCTCGCCCTAGTGCTTCCTGGGCCGGGTATAGCTGCGTTACTGCCTCGCTAAAGCTTAGCTCACCAATTAATAATAGGTCTATATCGCTCGCTTGGGTGGCCTTACCGCTAGCGATCGAGCCAAACACGGCGGCCACTGCAATTTTATTGTGAAGCTCGGCCAGGCTATTGCTCAGTACGTCAGCTAATCCGGACGTTTTGCGCAAAATGCTGGCTAATTCTTCGTAGATAATACAGTCGCGGTTTGCTTGGTAGCTGACTTGGCTGCTGGTTTGGGTTTTGCTTAAAATGCCGGCCTCTGCCAGTTTTCGCAGCTCTTTATGAAGGGTGCCCGGTACGGTAGCGGTTAGGCGGGCAATTTCCCTTACGTGGTAGCCCTGGTCAGGGTGCAGCAGTAATAAGCCTAGAACTCGACGGCGGTATTGTTTGAATAGCAGATCGGCCAGGGGTGAAGGCATCTTTTCCTCGGGCGGTGGAATAACAAACGATGAAGCCAAATTAGCTGCATTTGTAGCTTTTTTGGCTTCGGTGGTCAAGCCCTGATTTCATGTCCAGTGTTTACAGGGCCCCATGCCCCCGCAAGCTGGCCGCATAGTCAGCACCTTGTTGGTGCTGGCTAACTAGGGCCAGCAGGGTCTCGCCGTCTGGGTTGCTGGCGTTAATATCGTGGCCGCGCTCGATAAAAAAGTCGAGGAAGGTGGCGAAGTTTTCCGCCTTCATGCCGCGATAGGCTTTTTCCAGCAGGTGGAAGTCTGGGTTGACGCCGGCGGGGGTGTGGGTATCAAAAAAGGTTTTGATACGCTCATCGTCGAAGACTTCGCCCAGTACTTTTTGTTTGTCTTTTTTTAAACTCATACTTACTCACTCGGTGTGTGGATGAGCCGTTATAACAGCTCATCCAATTTTTTCAGTAAAATTTCGTTAATTGCCTTGGGGTTGGCCTGGCCCTTGGAGGCCTTCATAATCTGGCCGACAAAGTAGCCCAGCATTTTCGGGCGTTTGTCTGGGTCGGCGTTGCGGTAGTTATCCACCTGCTTTTGGCTGTTGGCAATTACGTCGTCGGCCATTTGCTCCAGCGCGCCGGTGTCCGACACCTGCTTTAAGCCCTTGGCTTCAATCACCGCATCGGCGCTGTCGCCCTGGCCGGCCCAGATGGCCTCAAATACTTGCTTGGCAATCTTTGACGAAATAGTGTCGTCGTTGATACGGGCAATAACGCCGCCCAACTGTTCGGCACTGACCTTACTCTGGCCAATGCCCAGTTCATCCGCATTGAGCTTGGCCGCCAGTTCACCCATTACCCAGTTGGCCGACAGTTTGGCATCGCCACAGGCTTTTACACAGGTCTCAAAGTAATCGGCCATGGTCATATCGTCGGCCAATTGCTCGGCGTCGTATTCACCCAGGCCGTATTGCTCGGCAAAGCGGGCGGCGCGGGCATCGGGCAACTCGGGCATTTCGGCGCGCACCGCGTCGATAAAGCTATCGTCAATCTCTACCGGCAGCAGGTCGGGGCAGGGGAAGTAGCGGTAGTCGTTGGCTTCCTCCTTAGAGCGCATAGAGCGGGCCACTTTGGTGTCGCCATTGTAGAGGCGGGTTTCCTGTACTATCTCGCCGCCGCTTTCGAGTACCTCAATCTGGCGCTCTACCTCCAGCTCAATGCACTCTTCCATAAACTTAAACGAGTTTAGGTTTTTGGTTTCGGTGCGGGTGCCAAATGCTTCCTGACCCACGGGGCGCACCGAGATATTGACATCAAAGCGCATCGAGCCCTGGGACATTTCGCCGTCACAGATGCCGATCGAAGTAACAATCGAGTGCAGTTTTTTGGCAAAGGCTACCGCCTCTTCGGCGTTGCGCATATCCGGCTCGGTCACCACTTCAATCAGCGGTGTGCCGGCGCGGTTGAGGTCGATGCCGCTCATGCCGTGAAAGTCTTCGTGCAGGGATTTACCCGCATCTTCTTCCAGGTGGGCGTGGTGAATGCGCACGCTTTTGCTGCGCCCGCCTTCCAGGTGCAGCTCCACATGGCCCAGGCCGACAATGGGTTGCTCCAGTTGGGTGGTCTGGTAGCCCTTGGGCAGGTCGGGGTAAAAATAGTTTTTGCGCTCAAAGAAAGAGCGCTTGCCAATGTCGGCGTCGATCGCCAGGCCAAACATAATCGCCTTGCGATAGGCTTCTTCGTTCACCACCGGCAAGGTGCCGGGCATGGCCAGGTCGATGGCGCAGGTCTGGGTGTTGGGCTCGGCGCCAAAAGCGGTGCTGGCGCCCGAGAAAATTTTGGTCTGGGTGTTGAGCTGTACGTGTACT
>JAOXRV010000620.1 GCA_025800435.1 Cellvibrionaceae bacterium
ATTCTGCTCTCGTTTGGTGTGAGTGCCATGATCGCCATCTGGTTTGCGAACCACTTCAAACAAGCGATCTTTGGGCTAGAGCCCGAGCAGATCGGACGCCTCTTTAGCGAACAGCGCGCAACGCTTGAGTCGGTAAAAGAGGGGATCATCGCCATCAATGCAACCGGCCATATCACAACAATTAACCGCACCGCGGTGGTGGCGCTCGGCTTACCGGAAGCCCAGCCGCATGTTGGTCGCCCAATTGAAGAGGTGCTGCCAGACAGCGCAATGCTCGATGTATTGCAATCTGGCGAGCCGCAGTTTGACCGCGAAGTACGCCGGGGCGAGCGCATCATCATCGCCAACCGCATTCCGCTGCGCCAAGGTGATGAGATTACCGGTGTGGTATCAAGCTTTCGCCCCAAAGATGAACTGGCTGAGGTGAGTAAGAAACTGACTCGGATACAGCAGTATGCCGATTCGTTGCGCAGCCAATCCCACGAATACGCCAACAAGCTGCATACCATTGCAGGGCTGATCCAAATTGGCGCCACAGACGAGGCACTCGCGCTGATTGGCCAAGAGACAAAAGCCCACCAAGCGCTGATTAAACTGCTGCTAAACGCCGTGCCCGATCCAGTGCTATCGGGCTGTTTGCTCGGTAAATATAACCGCGCCAAAGAGATGGGTTTGCTCCTAAAGATCGACCCAGAAAGCCACATGGCGGAGCGGCCCGCCAACATCCCCGCAGAGGACTTGGTCACTATTATCGGTAACCTACTCGATAATGCGCTAGAGGCCACGCTTGCGCACCAAGGCAAGGGCGGGCAAGTGTTCCTATCCATGACCGATGTTGGCAATGACCTTGTTTTCGAAGTGGAGGACCAAGGTGGCGGCGTTGCCGAG
>JAOXRV010000627.1 GCA_025800435.1 Cellvibrionaceae bacterium
GGCTCTACCCCGGCCACAAAGGCAAAGGCCACCGCCTCGGGCACCAGCGCCAGGGCCACGGTAATACCCGACAGTACATCGTTCTTTACATTGTACTGGCTGGCCTTGGCATTAATCAGATCGAACATGCAAACCTCTGCAGCGATAGCGTCACACCCCGGCCGTTGATGGCCAGAGCCTTGGGAGTGTTGTCATTATTATAGAAAGACCGCACAGGTTTGTGCGGCCTTTAGTTGGCTTGGATGGGGTAAGGGCCCCAAAAAGGGCGGGATTTTAACAGCTTAGAGCGCTAGAACCAAGGCTGGTGTACTGGACACCTCTGAATAACGCGGCGATGCTAGGCGCAACCCTAGTCGAGCTTGCGTTTGCCCAACAGCTCAATGGCGTAGCCATCTGGGTCTTCACAAAAGGCCAGTACGGTGGTGCCGGCCTTCATTGGCCCGGCTTCGCGGGTGATGCTGCCACCGGCCTTGCGGATATCCTCACAGGCCTGGTACACGTCTTCAACTTCAATGGCGATATGGCCGTAGCCATTGCCCATATCATAGGTATTTTGGTTCCAGTTATAGGTTAGCTCTAGCACGGTGCTGGCGGACTCATCGCCGTAGCCTAAAAACGCCAGGGTAAACTCGCCCTCGGGATACTCCTGCAGGCGCAGTAATTGCATCTTTAGAACTTTGGTATAGAAGGCAATGGACCGCTCTAGGTTACCCACCCGCAGCATAGTGTGCAGTAAGCGCATAGTCTTGTTCTCTTGGCTAATCACCCCGCCACTACTTTGGCGACGGAAAACAGACTATGCGCCAGCGATCAGCCCAGGTCAAGGGGCGGGATCAAGACTTTGGTGGAAGCCCGATTTTGCCAATAATCTGGCCGATTAGGGCACTGCGCAAGTGCCCAAATTTCTTCTACTGCTGACTAAAATAAGCCGCTACATCCTTAATTTGCTGCTCATTTAGCTCGCTGGCAATCACCGCCATAATCGGGTGTTTGCGTTTGCCCGAGCGGTAGTCTTGCAGCTGTTTAATAATGTAGGCTTTTTTCTGTCCGGCCAGATTGGGCCACAAGCTGTTTACGGTGATGCCACCGGTGCCGTGGCAAGAGACACAATGGGCGCGCACCCGCTTACCCGCCTCGGGCGCGTCTTGGTGGTTGTGCTTGGCAGCGGGCAAGCTGGCGTAGTGGGCGGCCAGTGCCTCAATTTGCTCGTCGCTGAGGTTTTTAACAAAGGGCTGCATGGTCGGCTCGCTGCGCACACCATCTCGAATATGGCGAATTTGGGCAGCCAGATAGCCGGGCTTTTGGCCGGCCAAATTGGGCCACTGCTCGGCAATGGAAATACCCTTGGCACCGTGGCAGGTGGCACAGGTATTTAAGGTTTGGCTTAGTGCCTTATCAGCATCGGCTTGAGCGCTGGCGAACAAGGCTAAAAAACTGCACAACAAATAGGCTTGGGGCTTCATAGTGTTCTCGCTACTTCTATTTTGTGTATATTGTTATGGCAGCGGCTGGGCCGGTAATTCGCCAATAATGTTTAACTGCAACATTTTTTGCAGTAATTGGCGGCGCGCCTCAAAGGCTTCAAACAGCGGCGCCTTGCGCAGCTCGCCCACCTCAGCTGGGGTATAGGGTTTAAAATCTTTTGGTGTGCTGGGGCCGCCAATATTAATTACAATCCAATTTAAAACCTGGGCCAACTGGGTATCGTCCAGGGCTGCATTAGCCGAGCCTGGCACCCGCACTAAATACTCGCGTCCCTCGTCAAACTTTACAAAATGGCCGACATAGTCGTTCATAAAGGGCACCGCTTTGCCCCCTTCCCCGCCTGGGCCATGACAGCCCCGGCAGAACATTTTGTAGTTAAACTCGGCGCGCGCCTGCTGGGCCTCGGGGCTGAGCGACTTGGCCTGGGCCAGTGGGCTTAACAGCAGTAACAACGCTAAACCGCGCAGTAAGCTAGCCACGCTCTATTCCTCAAACGCCAGGCCCACCACAATGGCGGTAGAGCAATGATAAATTGAGCTGCTCGAACCCAAACACCAGTTAACGTCGTTGGATTTATCGGAGCGATACAGGGGCCGGTCGCCCTCGTCGCGCTGGCACAAACAGCTGCCGCACTGGGTGGTGCCACAGCAGTCGTTGTAAGAAATAACATAGTTGCGACCGTCGACCGGGTTGCGACAGGTACCGATCCAGGTGATCGGTGACATCTCTGTGCCCGGTGGGCAACTGTTATAAGTGCCACCACAGCACTCGCACAAAAAACCATCCACCGCACAGTAGCGCCAGTAATCACAACTGGCCGGGTCGCCGGCTTCGATATCTTGTGGCAGCTTGGGGTTGGCGCCATCGGCGGCCCGGGCCACCGGCAATAGAGGAATTGTGCTGGTGCCCACCAGGGCCGCACCCAAACCTTTAATAAAACCACGGCGCGAACCTGTTTGGGCTTTGCGGCGGGCTGTTTTTTCAAAAAATCGATCAAATAAGGACATGGTGCTTGCCTCTTTTTATTTACTTAGCGCTTGGCCATATAATCTTGGATGGATGCAACTTGCCGCTCTTTGGCTTCAAACAAGCTGTCTACATGCTCGCGGGAATTGACAATGCCCATAGAGGCCACCTTGCCGCGCTCGTCAATCAATACCCCATAGGGCAGCTTGGCCACACCGTAGGTTTTACCCAGCAGCTCTGAGACGATATAGGGAAAATCTTCCAGCCCCTGTTGCTTGATATAATCGTGGTGATCGTAGTTATTGCCATCGCTGCCAAACACCAGTTGCAACCAGTCGGCCTCGGCCTTGGCCGCGGATTTAATCGCCGGCAGCAGCGATTTACACACCGGGCAATCGGGCGAGAGGAAAAACAACAACTGGGCCTTGCCCTGGGCACCGCCCACATTAATTAGGCCGTTACCCAAGGCCTGCAGGGCCAGCTCAGGCGCCGCTTGGCCCACCTCAAGGTTTTGGTTCATGGCCAGGGCACCGGCCGGGGCCACGCGCTCGTAAAGCACGCCGATCTGGCGAATTAACGCGTAGTTAATCACCCCCATAATGATCAAACCGATCCACAGGGCGATATTGGAAATAACTAGAAATTCCATTACGACTGCCTCAATACGTTAATTTTTTGGGCGTTGGCCAATAATCTCTCGGCCGATACATAGGCCAGCACCATTAGGCTGGCCAGGGCGATGGCCACCGCGCTTTCTTGCCAGGCCAGCGGCCGCACCCAGTAGGCGCTAAGCGCCAGCAGAATCAATACACCGTTGCGCAACAGTAGCGCCGGGCTAATTTGCAGGCCACTGGCAGGGCCGGCGCAACCGCAATCGGCATCGCGTTTGCCCTGAATTAACTGCACCGCCAACACCGCAAAATACAGGGCCAACAGTAACGCCGCCAGCAGTGCCGCCAGGGCGCGGCTGCTGGGCCACAACAAGCTTAGGGCCAGCAGCAGCTCGGCCGCACCAAGAGCCAACACCAGGGCCGGTATTAAGCCCCGCCCCAGTGGCAACCAATCGTAGCTGGCCAACAACTGCTGGTAATAGGGCCGGTTGGCCGGCTTTAATTTATGCCAGGTGGCCTGCAAAAAAATGCCCGCTAAAAATAGCGCCGCCGCCTGGGCCAACACAAAGCCCAACATCAGTGCGCCTTGTGCACTAGCAGCGGTGTCATATTGCCGAAATCAGCAATGGTCTGGTAAAGGCTGCCGTCTTTGGGGTCGATAATATCCAGGTTGAGATCGCCATTGGTGACCACCAGCTTGGGGTTTTTGCCCCGGGTGGCGGCGATGGAAATTCCCCAGTTGGGCAGCTCCAGGGTTTTTAGCCGCTTTTTGGTTTTCGGGTCGACCACCCACACATGGCTACCGCCGTGGGTCTGGGTGCCTTCGGCGCCATCTTTGTGGGCCAGAATATAAAACAGGCCATTGTCGTCTTTATCGTTTAGGGCCAGGCCGCTGGGGCGCCAGTTATGTTTGCGCTCGGCATCTTTTACCAGGTGCCACTCTTCCACGTATTTGGCCACCTCGCCGCGAAAATCCACGCTGTGCATCTGGCCTTCAAAACCGGGGAAGTAAGCCATGCCGTCGATAATAACCGGGCGCTCAAAAATGGGGCTGCTGTCGGTATTAAAAAACGGCGCCATGCGCTGCTGGGATTTTTTCTTGCCGTTTTTATCCAGCACCGTGGTCAGCAAACCGCCGTTGCTGCAAATAGAGGTAACGCTGCGCTGGCCAGTGGGGTAAGTCAGCACACAGCCGGGGGTGCCGATGGTATCGACCACTTCGCGCTTATCCAGGTCAACCACACTAAAGGAGGCGGCGGGGCTAAAGTTGGCCACATACAAAAACTTTTCGTCCGCAGACAGAGCCATGGCGTAGCGCTCGGGCAATGCCTGCAAGCGGGTACGCCCCTCCCACACAATATCTTTCTCGTGCTTGAAGGTGGTTTTGTTGTAAAAGGCCAGCACATCTTCACGGGGCCCGCGCGAGCCGCGCTGGTGGAAGGATTCCATAATATAGAATTCCTCCCGGCTTTTGGCCTCGGCAAAGTTGCCCAGCAGGGCTTTGTCGGCAATGGCCTTGATGCGCTTGGGCGGATGTTTTTCTTCAACATCCAGCAGGATTACCTTGCCGGCAAACATGCTGAAAAAGGCCGCCTCGTCCACAAACATCCAAGATTCAGGGTAATCCTTGGGCAGGCTCTCGATATAGCCGGTATTTTCAACGGGCAGTGGCGGCAGATCGGGCTTGGGGGCCACACTGGGGGCTTTGGCATCGCCAGAGCCAAAGCTCGCGGCAGATACCACCATGACACACACACTAACAGTGAGTTTTAGGGCTTTCATAGTTGCTTCCACGGGTATATTACTTATTATCGATTCAGTCGCGCTGAACCCATCATACCCCATACCTTAATAACTAAGTAGCAGGGCTTCTTGGCTGGGAGGGAAACCTAAAATTGACTATCAGCGCAGCCTAAAAGGCATAAAGTTGCTAAAAATCGGCCAACATGCCTTTGGGAGTCGCATAAATTAGGTATTTCTAGGCTTTACTGGCATAATCTGCCGCCCTAAAAATACCCTCGCAGCCCCTGTGAGCCGGGGCCTCGCCCCGCTGGCAACGCTGCTACCACCGCAATAGAGGACGAGATGCAAGCACTGCCCAAGCCCCAGAACCCCAATTTTTCCTCTGGCCCCTGCTCCAAGCGCCCGGGCTACGATGTCAACGCCCTAGACCTGTCCACCCTGGGCCGCTCGCACCGCTCGGCTATCGGCAAGGCCGCACTCGAACGCGCCTGTACCGATACCGCCGCGATTTTGGGCCTGCCCGAAGGCTACCGGGTAGGCGTAGTGCCCGCCTCGGATACCGGCGCAGTGGAAATGGCCCTGTGGTCGCTGCTGGGCCAGCGCCCGGTGGATGTGCTGGCCTGGGAGTCCTTTGGCTCCGGCTGGCTCAGCGATATTACTAAGCAGCTGAAGCTGCCCGAGGTTAACACCATCGAGGCCGACTACGGCCAGCTGCCCGACCTCGGCCAGGTAAACGCCGATAACGATGTGGTGTTTACCTGGAACGGCACCACCTCTGGGGTTATGGTGCCAAACGGCGACTGGATCAGCGATGAGCGCACCGGCCTGACCATATGCGATGCCACCTCGGCGGTATTTGCGATGGAGCTGCCCTGGGAAAAGCTCGATGTAATCACCTTTAGTTGGCAGAAAGTACTGGGCGGCGAAGGCGCCCACGGCATGCTAATTTTAAGCCCACGGGCGGTCGAGCGTTTAGAAAGCTACACCCCAGCCTGGCCACTGCCGAAGATCTTTCGCCTGACCAAGGGCGGCAAGTTAATTGAAGGCATCTTTAAAGGCGCCACCATTAACACCCCCTCCATGCTCGCGGTAGCCGACTACCTGGATGCCCTGGACTGGGTTAAAAGCATTGGTGGGCAAAGCGCAGCGATTGAAAAATCCAAGGCCAATTTAGCGGTACTGGCCGAGTTTGTGGGCGCCAATGACTGGATCGATTTTCTCGCCAGCGACCCGGCCACGGTATCCAATAGCAGCGTGTGCTTCTCCCTTAAGGCCGAGCCAGAGCAGGTAAAAGCCATGACCAAACTGCTGCAGCAAGAAGGCGTAGCCTACGATATTGGCGCCTACCGCGACGCCCCCGCCGGCCTGCGCATTTGGTGCGGCGCCACGGTTGAGCAAGCCGATCTAGAAGCCCTGCTGCCCTGGTTGAGCTGGGCTTATGAGCAGGCCACGGCGTAATCACCTACCTGAAAACACGCTGCTGCGCGATGACAATACGGCTTACTATCTACCCCGCCCTTTGAGGCTATGTACGATGTAAGCTTGAGGGGTGGGGGTACTTTCGCCGTGACTAGGCTTCTGGACGAAACAGGGGCCAGCTGCCGGATGCAGCGCTGTTGGAACGGAGAAAGTGCCCCCACCCCTCAAGCTGGGTTTGGCCTTGATAGAAGGGTTGCAGATTTTCCCTACCCGGTCGTGCACCTTCGCAGGAATGAAGGGCTAGAGTACGCGAGAAAACCCCCAAACTGAAACAGAGCTATAGCATGTATAAGATTAAAACTTACAACGCCATCTCCACCAAGGGCTTAGACCGCTTCCCCCGCGGCGAGTATGAAATCGCCAGCGAAATTGGCAGCCCCGATGCCTATGTACTGCGCAGCCACAAGCTCCATGGCGAAGCAATTCCCGCCACCTTAACAGCCGTGGCCCGGGCCGGCGCCGGCGTTAACAATATTCCCGTTGAAGACTACTCCAAGCGAGGTGTGGTGGTATTTAATACCCCAGGCGCCAACGCCAATGCGGTCAAAGAGTTGGTACTGGCCGGCTTGCTGCTGGGCTCGCGCGGCATCAGCGAAGGCATGAACTACGCCCAGAGCTTAAGCGATATGAGCGATGCGGGCGAGATGCACAAGCTGCTGGAAAAAGAAAAGAAACGCTTTGCCGGGAATGAATTATACGGCCGCACCCTGGGCGTAGTTGGCCTCGGCGCCATCGGCTCCATGGTGGCTGAGATGGCCCTGGCACTCGGCATGAAGGTCGTGGGCTTTGACCCGGCGCTGTCGGTCGAAGCCGCCTGGCGCCTGCCCAGCCAAGTGCAGCGCCAGGATAACCTGCAATCGCTGTTGGGCAAATGTGATTACGTCAGCCTGCACGTACCCGCCCTAGAAGCCACCAAGCATATGATTAATGCCGACAGCTTAAAGTCTGCCAAGCAGGGTATGGTGCTGCTGAACTTTGCCCGGGATGCGATTGTGGATGCCCAGGCGGTAGTCGCCAGCCTAGATGCGGGCCAGCTGGGCCAGTATATTTGCGACTTCCCCGAGCCCTGCCTACTGCAGCGCAAAGATGTAATCGCCATGCCCCATATCGGCGCCAGCACTGCCGAGGCCGAAGAAAACTGTGCGGTAATGGCCGCCGACCAGTTGATGGACTTTTTAGAAAACGGCAATATCAAAAACTCGGTTAACTTCCCCGCCGTTAATATGGCCCGCGCCCCCGGCGACAGTGTGCGCATTACCTTTAGCAATGAAAATGTCTCCGGTGTACTCGGCCATGTGCTGTCGGTATTTACCGAGCACGAGGTTAACGTCATTGATATGGTTAATAAAAGCCGTGGCGAGCTGGCTTACAATATTATCGATGTGGAATCGCAACCCAGCGACGAGCTGATCAAGGTGATCGCTGAGGTGGAGCATGTGATTGGGGTGCGGGTTATATAGTGACTTCGGCCCCGAGCCTTGGCCAGCAGGCCAAAAAAAGCGGGCGACCGGTAAACCGGTGCCCGCAAAGTCACATTTGATGGGACGACTAACAAAACATCAAACAGCAGTTATTGCTATTGCTTAGCAATAATCACCGACTGAATACTGGTGTACTCTTCTAGGCCTTGCGAGGCAAACTCCACCCCAAAGCCCGATTGCTTAATGCCGCCGAAGGGCACATTGGGCTGAATCGCGGCGTGGTTATTAATCCAGGCAGTGCCCGGCGTGCAAGCGCTTCCACCGGGAATGGAAACGCACGGTCCGGCTTGCCCGGGCGGCCAGGGTTCCCGTGTCGCTCGAGCGTGTCATGAACGACCCCGGGGTGCAACGGTTCCCCACCCTGCGCTTGCACCGCGC
>JAOXRV010000667.1 GCA_025800435.1 Cellvibrionaceae bacterium
GCCATGCTGCACTCGGCCGAGTTCCGCACCCCCACCGGGGTTAATGTGCACGGCTTTTTAACCGTGGACGGTAAAAAAATGTCCAAGTCCCGGGGCACCTTTATCAATGCCGAGGCCTACCTTAATCATTTAGACCCGGAATATTTGCGCTATTACTTTGCCGCCAAACTCAGCGCCGGGGTCGACGATTTAGATTTAAACCTGGATGACTTTGTGCAACGGGTTAACTCCGACCTGGTCGGCAAGGTGGTCAATATTGCCAGCCGAACCGCCAAGTTTGTGCAAAAAGCCGGCGGCGAGCTGGCGGCGGATATTGCCGAGCCAGCGCTGTGGCAGCGTTTTATCGACGCCGATGAAACCATCGCCGCACTCTACGAGGCCCGCGACTACGGCAAGGCCATGCGCGAGATTATGGCCCTGGCCGATGCCGCCAATGAATATATCGCCGCCAAGGCGCCCTGGTCTCTGGCCAAGCAAGAAGGCAAGGCCGATGAGGTACTGGGTATTTGCAGCCTGGGTATCAATATGTTCCGCGCCCTGCTGCGCTACCTAAAACCGGTACTGCCCGCCACCGCCGCCAAGGCCGAGGCGTTTTTGGGCGAGACCTTAAGCTGGGATGCGCCACTTAACTATCGCGCCGGCAGCATCAATAAATTTAAGCCGCTGATGATGCGAATCGAAGCCGATAAGGTCGCTGCCATGGTTGAAGACAGCAAAGTGGCCGCCGCCGCGGCCGTGGCCCCCAAAGCCGAAGGCCCCCTGGCCGATGAGCCACTGGCCGATGAAATTAACTTTGACGACTTTGCCAAGGTCGATCTGCGCATTGCCCTAATCGCCAAGGCCGAACATGTCGAAGGCGCCAATAAGCTACTAAAGCTAACCTTAGATATCGGCGGCGAGACTCGGCAGGTGTTCTCGGGTATCAAAAGCGCCTATCAGCCCGAAGATCTGCAGGGCAAGCTGACGGTGATGGTGGCCAATCTGGCCCCGCGCAAAATGAAGTTTGGCCTGTCCGAGGGCATGGTGCTGGCCGCCGGCCCCGGAGGTAAAGAAATCTATCTGCTCGAACCCCACAGCGGTGCCAAACCCGGCCAGCGGGTGATGTAATTGGGCATTAGCTGATGTAGATTAATGCAGTTATAACAAAATCATCTTAATATATAACTGTTAGCGATAAGGAAAGGGTCTCGACCCTGCCAATGAGGAGTAACAATGGCCGAGTTTGCCATTATCCTAGTCAGCACCATCTTGGTGAATAACTTCGTCCTGGTTCAGTTTCTGGGCCTGTGTCCGTTTATGGGGGTCTCCAATAAATTGGAGACCGCCATCGGCATGGGCGGCGCCACCACCTTTGTGCTGACCCTGGCCAGTGTCTGCAGCTATTTGGTCAACACCTATCTGCTCGCCCCCCTTGGGCTGGAATACCTGCGCACCATCGCCTTTATTTTGGTGATTGCGGTGGTGGTGCAGTTTGCCAAAATGTTTATCGAAAAAACCAGCCCCCTGCTGTACCGGGTGCTGGGTATTTTTTTGCCGCTCATTACCACCAACTGTGCGGTGCTGGGTGTGGCTTTGCAAAACACCAATAAAGGCCACGGCTTTTTCGAATCCACCGTTTACGGCTTTGGCGCGGCGCTGGGTTTTTCACTGGTATTGGTGTTGTTCTCGGCCCTGCGCGAGCGGCTGGCGGTGGCCGATGTACCCGCGCCCTTCCAGGGCGCTGCCATCGCCATGATTACCGCCGGCTTGATGTCCTTGGCGTTTATGGGTTTTGGGGGGCTGGTCTAAGACCGGGCAGCAATGATGGATTTAGCCAACCTAAGCCCCCTACTTACGGCACTGCTAGTACTCGGCGGCCTGGCCCTGATATTTGGTGCCGTGCTCGGCTTTGCCGCGGTGCGCTATAAAATTGAAGGCAACCCCATCGTCGACCAGATTGATGCACTGTTGCCTCAAACCCAGTGCGGCCAGTGCGGCCACCCGGGCTGCCGCCCCTACGCCGAAGGCATTGCCAATGGCGAAGAGATCAATAAATGCCCCCCTGGTGGCCAAGAGACCATTAATGAACTGGCCAGCTTATTAGGGGTAGAGGCACCGGAGCTGGATGCCGAACACGGCAGCGAATCCGAGCTGCCCAAGGTGGCCTATATTCGCGAAGACGAGTGCATTGGCTGCACCAAGTGTATCCAGGCCTGCCCCATGGACGCCATCCTCGGCGCCGCCAAACAAATGCACACGGTTATCGCCGATGAATGCACCGGCTGCGATCTGTGTGTCGAGCCCTGCCCTGTGGACTGTATCGATATGATTGAGGTGCCGGTCACCCTCGGCAGCTGGAAGTGGAAGCTGCCCAGCGAGCCCAGCAAAGATCCCAATATCATTGCCACCGATGCCGACGCTGAGGGAGATGCCGCATGAGCCAGTTGATCTACCCACTGCGCGGCGGTGTGCATCCGCCCGAGAACAAACAGCAATCCCTGGGCGGACCTATTCGCCCGGCGATTATCCCTAAGACCTTGGTACTGCCCCTAGCCCAACATATTGGTGCCCCGGCCGAGCCCATTGTCGAGGTCGGCGAGCGAGTATTGGCAGGCCAATTAATTGCCGAGCCAGCCGGCCCCTTTAGCGCCGGGGTACACGCCAGCAGCTCGGGCAAAGTGGTGGCAATAGAACCCCGCCCCATCGCCCACCCCTCGGGCATGCCGGGCGAATGCATAGTGATTGAAACCGACGGCGAAGATCGCTGGCTAGCACTCGAAGGCTGTGAGCAACCCTTTGCCCTGGACAATGAAACCTTGCTGGCCAAGGTGCGCAAGGCGGGCATTGCCGGCATGGGCGGCGCGGGCTTTCCAGCGGCGGTCAAGCTCAAGCCGCCGGCCAACATGGCCATCGATACCTTAATTATTAACGGCACCGAGTGTGAGCCCTATATCACCGCCGACGATGTGCTGATGCAAAACCGCGCCGACGCTATTATTCGCGGCGCCCTGTTGCTGGCCAAACTACTGGGCGGGCCCGAAAAAATTCTGATCGGGGTCGAAGACAATAAACCCCAGGCCATTGAAAAGCTGCAAGCGGCAAAGCGCCAATTACTGCCCGAGCAAAACCGTATTGAAGCGGTTCAGATTATCAGCTTTCCCACCAAATACCCCTCCGGTGGCGAAAAACAGCTGATCCAGATTTTAACCGGCCAAGAAGTACCCAGTGGCGGCCTGCCCGCCCAAATCGGTATTGTGGTGCAGAATGTTGGCACCACCGTGGCCATCTGGGAGGCGGTCACCCAGGGTAAACCCCTGGTCGAGCGTATTACCACCGTGGTCGGCGAGAGCCTGGGCAAGCAGGGCAATGCCTATGTGCGCATTGGCACCCCGGCCGAAGATTTATTGGCCGAATTTGGTTTTAAGCATAAAGACTGCACGCGCTTAATTGCCGGCGGCCCGATGATGGGCTTTAGCCTGGACGATATGGCCGCACCGCTGGTCAAAACCAGCAACTGTTTACTGGCCCCCAGCCACAGCGAAATGCCCGAGCCGGCCCCGGCCCAGGCCTGTATCCGTTGCGGCCAATGCGCCGAGGCCTGCCCCGCCGGGCTGCTGCCGCAACAGCTGTACTGGTATGCCCGAGCCAAAGAGCACGAACGCCTGCTGGCCCACAATTTAATGGACTGCATCGAGTGCGGTGCCTGCGCCTTTGTCTGCCCATCGAGTATTCCCCTGGTGCAATACTATCGGGCCTCCAAAGGTGAAATTCGCCAGGCCGCCATCGATAAAGAAAAATCCGATCGCTCGCGCCTGCGCTTCGAAGCGCGTCAAGCCCGGCTGGAAAGAGCCGAGGCCGAAAAAGCCGCCAAGCGCGAGGCGCGCAAACAAGCCGCCGAGGCAGCCAAGGCCAAGGCCGCCGCCCAGGCACAAGCACAGCCTGCCGCCCAGGCACAAGCACAGCCTGCCGCTGAAAAAACCGCAGCCGCCGCCGACCCGGTGGCCGCCGCCATAGCCAGGGTACAGGCCAAGCAGACCGACCCGGCCGAGCAGCTGGCCAAACTGGAGCGCGCCCGCAACAGCGCCCAGAGCCGGGTGGAGGCCACCCAGGCCAAACTGGAAGCCGCCACCGAAGAGCAAAAGCCCACCCTAGAGGCGCGCCTAAAACAAGCCCAACAGCGCTTGCAAGATGCCCAGCAAAAGCTGGACGAGTTTAACGCCCAGGCGCAGCCAGCCGCCGCCGACCCAGTGGCCGCCGCCATCGCCAAAGCCCAGGCCCGTATCAATATGAACCCGGCCGAGAAAATGGCCGCCAGTTTGGAATCTCTGCAACAGCGTTTGGCCAAGGCCAAGGAAAAGCTCGCCGCCCAGAGCGATGCCGAGAAAGCCGAGGCCCTCAAGGCCGGGATAAGCAAGCTGGAACAAAAAATTGCGGTGGTCGAGGCCGAAATTGCCGAGCACCAAGCCGCCGGCAATACCGCTAGCAGCGCCCCGGCCCCGGAAGTACAAGTTGCCGCCGGCGCGGCGATAGAAAAAGCCAAGGCCAAAGCCGCCGCCCAGGCCAGTATGAGCCCCGAGCAAAAACAGCTGGCCCAGCTGGAGTCGCTGCGCGGCCGCCTAGAAAAAGCCGAAGCGAGACTGGCCGTGGCCGAAGCCGAGGGCGATGATAATATCGATGCCTTTAGAACCGGCGCCGACAAACTGAAACAAAAGGTGGCGGCACTGGAGGCCGAGCTTGGCCCGGCCGCCGAGCCTGCACCCTCAGCCGAAGCAAAACCAGCTGAAGAAAAACCAGTGGATGCGGCCGGTGCCGCGATCGAAAAAGCCAAGGCTAAAGCCGCCGCCCAGGCCAGCATGAGCCCAGCAGAGAAACAACAGGCCCAGCTTGAAGCCCTGCGTACGCGCTTAAGCAAAGCCGAGGCGCGACTGGCCAAAGCCGAGGCTGAAGGCGATGAGAACATCGAGGCCTTTAAGGCCGGGGTCGACAAACTGCAAGCCAAACTGGCAGATATGGAAAACGGATAATGTCTTTTTTACGCGCCAGCTCACCCCATGCCCACACCGCCAGCACCACCGCGGGTTTAATGCAGCTTGTGCTGCTGGCCACCCTGCCGGGGCTGGCCGCATTAACTTACTGCTTTGGCCCGGGCACGCTGATTAATATCGCCATTGCCGCCGCCGTGTGCCTGGCCAGTGAAGCCCTGATATTGTCGATTCGTCGCCGCCCAATCGGCTTTTACCTGGGCGATTACAGCGCCCTGGTGACCGCCGTATTGCTGGGCCTGGCGCTGCCCCCCTACTGCCCCTGGTGGGTGGTGGCGGTGGCCAGCGTTAGCGCCATCGCCCTGGCCAAACAGCTCTACGGCGGCATGGGTTTTAACCCCTTTAACCCGGCCATGGTCGGCTATGTGGTGGTGTTAATTTCTTTCCCAGTGCCGATGACCCAGTGGCCGGCACCAATGGGTATGGTTGAGCAACTACCCAGTGTTAGCCAGGCCCTGGCCCAGGTATTTGGCGGCGGCGCCATCGATGCCTATACCGCCGCCACCCCACTGGATCTGCTTAAACAAAACGACAGCCTGTTGCTGAACCAGCTCTACCAAGAGCAGACTATTTTTAGCCAAGGCGCCATTGCCGGGGCCGGCTGGGAGTGGGTCAACCTGGGCTTTTTAATGGGCGGGCTATTTCTATTGGCCAGGCGTGTGTTTACTTGGCACGCACCGCTGGCCATGCTCGCCAGCTTGAGTTTACTGTCAATTGTATTCTACGACAGCGGCAGCTCCGCTTCCGCCGGCGGCCCACTGCTGCACTTGTTTAGCGGCGCCACCATGCTCGGCGCATTTTTTATTGTCACCGATCCAGTTAGCTCGGCAGTTTCCACCAAGGGCCGCTTAATTTACGGCGCCGCTATCGGCATGTTGGTATTTATTATTCGCGCCTGGGGTAACTACCCGGACGGGGTCGCCTTCGCAGTGCTGCTGTTGAATTTTGCCGCGCCCTTTATCGATTACTACACTACCCCGCGCAGCTACGGCCACGACAAACCCCGCCGTGCCACGGAGAAGCCCGAGCCATGAACCTGAGCCAATCGATCCGCAATAATGCCCTGTTGCTCGGCGCCTTTGCGCTGCTTACCGCCGGGGTGTTGGCCGGCACCTATTTGCTGACCAAAGACCGTATCGCCGCCGCCGAGCGCAAAGCCGCCCAGCGCGCACTGGTCGAGATTGTCAGCAGCCTGCCCCAGCAACAAGACAACGATATGCTGGCCGATACCCTCGCCATTGCCGAGGAACACTGGCCGGCGCTGGGCCTAAAAACCGATACCGAGCTGTATATTGCCCGCCACCAAGGCCAAGCCATTGCCTACCTAATTCCCGCCACCGCCACCGATGGCTACAGCGGCGATATAAAATTAATGATCGGCATTACCCCGGCTGGCCAACTCAGTGGCGTGCGCGTATTGACCCACAAAGAAACCCCAGGGCTCGGCGATAAAGTGGATTTAAACAAGAGCGACTGGGTACTGAGTTTTAACGGCCGTCAACTAACCCCGGCCAACGACAGTAGCTGGGCGGTCAAAAAAGACGGCGGCGACTTCGACCAGTTTACCGGCGCCACCATTACCCCCAGGGCGGTAGTGGCCCAGGTCAAGCGGGCCCTGCAGAGTTTTGCCCAAATGCAGTCCAAGGGCCAGCTGGCAGGCCCGCCATCACGAGAGCAAGAACATGAGTAACAGCAGCGTCAACTACGCCGAGCTCGGCAAGAACGGTCTGTGGAACAATAACCCTGCGCTGGTACAGCTACTGGGCCTGTGCCCGCTACTGGCAGTTACCGGCTCGGTGGTCAATGCGCTGGGCCTGGGCCTGGCCACCATGCTGGTGCTGCTGGGCTCCAACATCAGCGTGTCGCTGATTCGCAACGCGGTCAGCGATGCTGTGCGCCTGCCCGCCTTTGTGATGATTATCGCCTCCTTCACCACCGCCACCGAACTGCTGATGCAGGCCTTTACCTACGAGCTGTATCAGATCCTCGGTATTTTTATCCCCCTGATTGTGACCAACTGCGCCATCTTGGGCCGGGCCGATGCCTTTGCCAGTAAAAATGGCGTGCTCGCCTCGGCGGTGGATGGCTTTATGATGGCCCTGGGTTTTATGTTGGTACTGCTGGTGTTGGGTGCCATGCGCGAGCTATTGGGCTGGGGCACCCTGTTTGCCGATATGGAGTTACTGCTCGGCCCCGCCGCCGCCAGTTGGGAGCTAAACCTGCTGGGCCAAGACTACCCGGGCCTGTTGGTGGCAGTGCTGCCGCCGGGTGCATTTATCGTCACCGGCTTTTTAATCGCCGCCAAAAACCGTATTGATAAAAGCCTGGACGAACGCGCCCAGGCCAAACGCGAACCGGTGGTGGCCGGTAGCCGCCGGGTGCGTACCACCGGCCATATCGGCTAAACACCCCTTCATGTCTAGCTAAGGCACCTCTGAATAACGCGGTGACGCTCGGGGGCGCCAAGCCAAACCAGCCAATAGCCGAACCAGTATCCGGCAACAATTGCAGCGTATATTCGATAACGCTTAACCCCCAGAACACACCGGTAATCAGCCAGCGCCGGTACATTGTCACAGTTTATGTATTTGGATTAGGCACACACACCCGAGGCAACTATCATTGTT
Source organism: Cellvibrionaceae bacterium (assembly GCA_025800435.1). Classification (GTDB taxonomy): domain Bacteria; phylum Pseudomonadota; class Gammaproteobacteria; order Pseudomonadales; family Cellvibrionaceae; genus Pseudoteredinibacter. The sequence goes on from JAOXRV010000667.1 coordinate 7,649, forward strand.
AGCGACCCCAGCTAAGATTGCAGGACCATGACCGCAGTGAGCATATCTCAGGTAAACCGATGGCTTGTTGTGACAGCTTTGTCGCTGTTAATAATTGGCTTATGCCTAGGCCCCAATGCCAGCGAAGCGCAGATTTATCGCTGGAAAGACGAAAAGGGCAAATACCAGTTTAGCGATAAACCCCACCCCGGGGCAGAGCTAATCAGTAGCGGCAAAGCCAGCAAAGTACCGGTTATACAAGCCTTAGAGCCGCTGAACAACTTCCCCAAGCCGGCCCAGGGGGCCACTGAGCTGGTCGCTAAACCTCACGCTGTTCCAAACATGCAAACAAAGACAGCGCCGCTAAAGCTTGTCGAAACCCCCAGCAGCAAGCCTGTTGTTATGCCCCAAAGCAGTGGCTCGCCTATCGCCCCTGCCGACACCATGAGCGAAGCAGATAAAGAGCGCCTGCGCGAGCTGAGCCGCAAGCACCGCCGCTGCGCCGCCAGCCGCAACCGTCTGAGTAAACTGCAAAGCCAGCTGCACCAGCGCAAGCAACAAGGCGCCCCCCAGCAGACCCTAGACTATCTAAACCGCTCAGTGATTCGCCAGGACAAAATTGTCGAGCGCGACTGTCAATAAGCCCCTGTCATAAGCCCCGCTAACAGCAGCCCCGCCATATTTGCACTTGGCCATGTAAAGTTTACATTTCTATATGTTAAAAATATTGTACACAATGTAAAAGATACTTATAGTTCCCCCACAGTCACCGAACAACAGAGAGCAGTACATGAATTTCACCTTAGATATGTCATTTCGGGAAAAGAGCGCCTGGGCGTCTTTTATTATTACCCTGGTAATTTTTGGCAATTACTTTTACGAGTTGAGCGGCTTTGCCGCGCTGGATCAGCAGGCGGCTAAAGATGCCGCCCTAAGCCTGCTGGCACGTTCGATAGTGGCGGTTATTGTGCTAGAGATTTTGATCCACAGTTTAATTGCAGCCATGGACAGCAAAGCCGCCGAAGCCGCTGCAGACGAGCGTGAGCAAGCCATCGCCAGCAAAGCCAACCACTACGGTTATTACTTGCTATCGGCCACGGTGCTGATGGTGATTGGCCGTATGCTGCTGCTGGAGTTCTTTCCCGAGCGCGCCGACAGCTCGATAGAACTGCCAATGTTGACCCTGCACCTGTTGATGCTGGGTTTTATTCTGTCGGAATTACTGCGCTTTGGCAGCCAGATCTGGGCCTATCGCCGGAGCGCCCTATGACCGAGCTAAGCATTCAAAACCGGATCAGAGAACTGCGCTTTTTTGCCAATGAAATGACCCAGCAGCAACTGGCCGAAGCGGTAGGCGTGACCCGCCAGACCATCGCCGCGATTGAAAAGGGCAAGTATTCGCCGTCGCTGGAGACGGCGTTTCGAATTGCCAAGGTGTTTAATAAACCCCTGCAAGAGGTGTTTCAGTATAGCGAATAAGATGACGCTAAGCGCCCGGCTCTAACAAACGCTGGCGCAACTGCTGTAATTGCGCCTCATCCACCCCGAGGCCATCGCGCACATAGTTCATGACCGAGCCGTAATCCGCTTCCATCTGGGCAAAGGCCGCCTCCAGGTAGCTGGGCCGCACACCGGTGAGTGGTGCCAGGGTCTCGGGAGGCAAGTTTTTAAACAACTTTAGCATCGGGTCTTGCGCATCGTGGTCATCGCCCCAGCCAGCAATCTTTTCAGGGTACTGCCGGTAGTACTGATCACTGAGCATAAAATCGCGCAGCACCAACTCGCGTTCAACCCCCAGTGCGGTGAGCAGCACAGCGGCGGCAATACCGGTGCGATCTTTGCCCGCCGTACAGTGAAACAACACCCCGTCATCGGCGCTGCTCAACTGTTCAAACAGGGCCGCATAATGGGGCCGCTGAGTTTCCACCATATCGCGGTAGCCCGTCACCATCAGCTGTTCAAAAAACTCGGCACTGAGGTCTTGGCCGGGCCGAAACAGCTCGGCAAACACCGACTTATCGAGCCGGTAATCCCACTGTAAAACGTTCACGCCCGGGACCGGCCACTGGGTCGGTTCGCTCTGGCGCTCATCGCTGCCCCTAAAGTCGACCAGGGTGTTTACCCCAAGGCCGCTGAGTGCCGCCATGTCCTCGCTCTGCATTGGCGCCAGCGCACCGGAGCGAAACACCAGCCCCCAACGCAAGCGCTCGCCACTGGCGGTTGGGTAGCCGCCCAAATCGCGCAGATTGCGCGCACTGTCCAGTGCCAACCAGCGCGCTGCTACCCAGGCGCTTTGGCCCTGGTCGCTGCGCAGGGCAAAATAGGGGCGCTTAATCAGCGCGGTTTTGGGCAGTTGGTAGCTGCTGCCCTCAAGCCCCTGGCGCACAACGATTTGATCGCTGCCAGCGGCCGAGGCCGCGCGCAACACATCCACCGGGCCGGTGCTCGCCGGCCAGCGCAACTGGTACTGGCCACTGGCAAAGTCATAATCGACACTTAAGTCGATGGTCTTGCGGGCGGTGTTGGCATTGTTGCTCGTGCCGCTGGTATTGTCGCTCGCGGTGCTGGTGTTGTTACCAGTGGTGTTGGCGTCGCTACTGGCGGTGTTAGTGGCCGGCGCTTCACCGCCGCAGCCCAGCAGGCCGGCGCTGAGCAGTGCCAGCGCGGCTAAACGTATCAGTGTTAGTTTTGTCATAATCGTCCCCTTAAAAACTCACCCGCACACCGGCCAGATAGCGGCGGCCGTAGCGCTCAACTTGATCGGGGGTGCGGATACTGCCTTCATAGCGAATATCCACCGCATCCATTAGGTTGTTGGCGTTGAGGTACACAGACACATCCCAATCCCCAACCCACTCGCCCGGCAGGCTGTAACGCAAGGACAGATCAAGCCGCTCCTGCTCGGCCCAGACCGAGGCATCGCTGCCACTTTCGGCCACGCCACTGAGGTAGTCGTCGCGGTACTGATAATTAAGCCGGGCGGAAAAGCCGCCGCCCTCATAGAATACCGAAGCGTTATAAGTCAGCTCAGAAGTGCCGGGCAGATCGAACTTAACGGCCTGCTGGGTGGTAAATTCGCTGCGCACCACACTGGTATTGGCGGTAAAGCCAAAGCCTTCCAGGGCGCCGTTAAACAAGTCACTGGCGTAGGCGATCAGGTTGACCTCAAGCCCGCGCAGTTCGCCGTCTTTGCCGTTAAAGGTTTCGGTTAATTCAAACCCTGCATACTGGCCGTAGTCCGGGTCAGTGTCGCTTAAGCGGCGGCTGGCAAGATAGATCACATTGTCGATATCGCGGTAAAAAGCGCCCACTGCGAACAGGCTGGTGTCGCCGATATACCACTCCCAAGAGGCGTCGAGACCTTTGGATTTTTCCTCGTCCAAACTGGGGTTACCGGCTACCACACTGCGCTGCACCACAATCACCCGCGGCGCCGCGTGCAGCTCGCTGTAACTGGGACGGCTGATGCCGGTATTGAGCGACAGGCGCAATTTTTGACTGTCCGTTAAATCGTAGTTGACGTGCACGCTCGGCAATACATTGGTATAACTGCGGCCGTCGCTAACGGCGGCCGAGGTAACGCTAAAATCGGTATGCTCCAGGCGCACACCATAGACCACATTGCCCCACTCAAAGTCGCTGGTGGCCATGGCGTAAGCCGCGCTGATATCTTCTTCGATATCGCTGATATCGGGGGTAAAGGCGCTGACATCAACCGCTGCCTGATAGGCAGCCTTGGCGGCGGGGTTATCGTAGTAAGTGCCGCCGATACCGTTACTAAAATCTGTATCCCAGGGGCGCCCGCTGTTGAACGGCGCCAAGTCTAAACCGCCGACCGTGGCCAGCGGCAAGAAACCCACTAGGTTAGAACTGCTGGATTCGCGCTGATCGTATAACAGCCCCAGTTCCAGCTTGTGTTGATTAAACTCGCGGCTGGCATCGAGCTTAACTTTAAGGCTGTCGTTTTGCAGGTCGAACAATACCGGCACCGCGTATTGATAGCGGCCGTTGTATTGCACATCCGCCAGGTCGATGGGGTTGGTACTGGCCATCGCGTACAAACTCAAGGCCGGGTCTTCAATATCGCTGACATCGTACTGGGCCGCCACCAGGCCGGCGTTATCCATTAACAGCGGCAGGTCGGTGATATTTTCGGTCTCGGCGCTGTTAATACGAAGCTGCAACAGCCACTCGGCCAAGTCGAGATCCAGCCCCAGGGTATTGCTCAGGGTCGAATTTTGGTACAGGCCATCGGACAGATAACGGCTGACCGCAGCCACCGGCACATAATTGCTGGTGCCTGGCTGGGCCGGGCCGGCGGCGGTAAAGTCAAAGATAAACTGGTTGCGATACTCGCGATCGCTAAACTCGCTGAACAAGCTGGAGACAAAGGCGCGGCTGTAGCCATCGGCAAAGCGGTACTCCAGATGGCCGCCGTAGGCTTCGTCCTCGCGCTCGACCTGATAGCTGCGAAAATCCAGTTCATTGACCAGCAGCTCGTTACTGGCAGGATCAATGGCCAGATCGTACTCGCGGTTATCGGTGATTTGATTGCGCTGGTTGTTCGAGTAGAACACCATCGCACCCCACTGCTCGCCCGACCAGGACAAACGCAGATTGCGGGTATCGACATCGCCTTTACCAAGGCGCTGCTCGCCGATGCCGAGATCCGCTGACAGGGCCAGGCCCTCGCGGCTAAAGGGGTCAAAGGTGTCGATATTAATCGCCCCGGAAATCGCCTCGGCCGGCATTCTCGGGGTCACCGCCTTATTCGCCTCGATGGTGCTGGTAATCACCGAGGGGAAACTATCAAAGCGCGGGGTGCGGCCGTTTTCAGCGCCGGGAATCTGGATATCGTTAAAGGAAAGGGCCGTGTAGCGGGCCGGCGCACCGCGAAAGTTAACAAAGCGGGCCTGGCCCTGGTCGCGCTCAACCGCCAGGCCCGGCACCCGCGCCAGGGTCTCGGCCACATTCTGGTCCGGAAAGCGCCCGACCGTATCCGCCGACAACACATCCACATAGTTATCCGCTTCGCGCTTGGCTTCGATCGCGGCACGCTGGCTGTCGCGGATGGGGCTGGCCACCACGCTGACTTCTTCAATGACAGCCTGGGCGGCGGTGTTAACAGACAGGCTAAGTGCCACCGCCAGGGCGAGTGGGCAGTGCCGATACTGGTTCATGGGGGTCTCCTGTGGGGTTGCGCAAACAAAAGCATTTGAGTTGGCACAACAGCTTGGGAAGATTCCATTGCAGTTTGGTTAAAACAATATTGCACTTATTTTATAGATATCTCTAAAAACCTAGGGCACCTCTGAATAACTCGATGATGCTCAGCGGGACCCTAAAGCGTACAGCTGCAAGGCGCGCTGCGCAGTGAATGCCGGCCGCCTTTACAAGCAGT
>JAOXRV010000681.1 GCA_025800435.1 Cellvibrionaceae bacterium
ATGGCGCGCGAGTAAGGGCCGTAAGAGGTGCGGCACAGGGCCACCTGATTGACAATGGCGGCGCCGTCCACCAACCAGCCAATGGCGGGGACATCGGCCCAGCTCAGGGTTGGGTAGTTGAAAATACTGGAGTACTTGGCCTTGCCCGCGTGCAGATCGTCGATCATATGCTCGCGTGAGGAACCGAGGGTTTCGGCGGCGCTGTACAGGTACAGCCCGTGGCCCGCTTCATCCTGTACCTTGGCCAGCAAAATGGCTTTGCGACGCAAGGAGGGTGCGCGGGTGATCCAGTTGCCCTCGGGCAGCTGGCCGACTACTTCGGAGTGGGCATGCTGGGAGATCTGGCGAATCAAAGTACGGCGGTAAGCTTCTGGCATCCAGTCTTTGGGTTCGATCTTTTTCTCGGCGTCGATGCGCTCTTGAAACTCATTTTCCAATGCGTCGATATCGACGACTTGATCTTGCGGAGTCATTGTTATCTATCCTCCAGGGCTCATCACTTCGTTGGGTCCAACAGCGGCCTTAGGCAACAGCCGGGCTCTTGGGGTGAATTTACTTTATAAGTTATGATACGTTTTTGTGGGATTAAGTCAACATTTTGGTATCATATTGAATTGCGGCAATTTATTCTTTAAATTCAAAAGCTTACAAAGCAG
>JAOXRV010000695.1 GCA_025800435.1 Cellvibrionaceae bacterium
CTACAGGTCAATATCAGCCGCGAAGACAGCAAATCCGGCTGTTTGCCCGAAAACCTACCAGAACTAGCAGCGAAAGTTTCTCATTTTCCCGGTATCCGGGTGCGCGGGTTGATGGCCATTCCTAAAGCCAGTCATAATGAAGTAGAGCAACAGCAAGCCTTTGCGGCGATGCAAAAACTGTTTAGACAGTTACAAACAGACTACCCCACTTGGGACACCCTCTCTATGGGTATGTCAGGCGATATGTCTATCGCCGTGGCAGAAGGCGCAACCATTGTCAGAATCGGCACGGCGATATTTGGCCCTCGCCCTGCGAAACAGTAAACTAGACTTTTATTTTGCTAAGAACACCTATCGGGAGTTTCCACTTGAGTACACAACCCACTCTCGCTTTTATTGGCGCAGGCAACATGGCTCGCGCCATCATTGGCGGCTTGATCAACAACGGCTATCCCGCTGATAAAATCTGGGCGAGCGAGCCAGACTCCGCTAATCTGACAGAGTTGGCAAACCAGGGCCTGAAGACTACGACCGATAATAACGCGGCGGTCGCTGCAGCGGATGTAGTGATACTGGCGGTTAAACCTCAAGTGCTTAAAACCGTGGCTGAAGCTATGGCACAAGCAGTACAACAGAAACAACCTCTGATGGTCTCGGTTGCAGCCGGTATTATGACCCAGAGCCTTGACCAGTGGTTAGGCGGTAATACGGCCATTGTCCGTTGTATGCCAAACACCCCCGCCTTAGTTCAGTCAGGCGCGAGTGGTCTGTACGCCAATGCGGCGGTCACCGCTGGACAAAAAGACCAAGCAGAGAACGTATTAAAAGCGACCGGCATTGCGCTATGGGTAGATGAGGAAGCGCAATTAGACGCCGTCACGGCTGTATCAGGTTCCGGCCCTGCCTATTATTTTTTGATGATGGAAGCGAT
>JAOXRV010000701.1 GCA_025800435.1 Cellvibrionaceae bacterium
TGCTTAAGCCCGCCATTTACCTGAGCGCGCTGTCCAAGCCCGAGCAGTACCACCTGGGCACGCGCATCAGCGATGAGCCGGTTAGCGTAAAAACCCCGGAGAATAAACTGTGGCAACCGCGCAACTTTGATCGCCAAAGCCACGGCCAAGTTATGCTGTATCAGGCCCTGGCCAAATCCTATAACCAGGCCAGTGCGCGCCTGGGTATGGAAGTGGGGCTGGCTGAAGTCTTCGACAACCTCTATCGCTTGGGTATTGAGCGCGAGCTGCCGCCGGTGCCCTCGGTATTATTGGGTGCGGTGGAGCTATCACCACTGGAGATAGCCACTTTCTATCACACCATTGCCAACGACGGCATCTTCGCGCCGATGCGCGCCATCCGCGCGGTTACCTCGGCCGCGGGCCAGCCCCTAAAGCGCTACCCCTTAGTGGTGGAGCAGCGTTTTGCCCCCGAGCCCATTTACCTCACCCAGTTTGCTTTACAGGCCACCATGCGGGTGGGCACTGGTATCTCTGCCTATTACAGCCTGCCCCAGGAGCTAGAGCTGGCGGGTAAAACCGGCACCTCTAACGAGCAGCGCGACAGCTGGTTTGTGGGCTATGGTGGCTCTCACCTGGGGGTGGTGTGGCTGGGCCACGACGATAATAGCCCGACTAAATTGACCGGCTCCAGCGGGGCGCTTAGGGTCTGGGTCGATATGTTTAAAAACCTTCCAGTGGCCTCGCTCTTGCCCCAGGCTCCGGTGGGGGTTAAGTTTCACTGGTTGGATGTCGACAGCGGCAAGCTTAGCCAAGCGGGCTGTGAGGGCGCTATCGAACTGCCCTTTGTGGCGGGTAGCGAGCCTACCGAGCAACTCTATTGCCGCCAGACCCGGCCCACATTACAGCAGTGGTGGAAGCGCCTGTTTGGCGGCAAGCCCTAAGGATTTACTATGAATAACAAGACTCTTACCCTACTGCTGCTGGGCGGCTTGCTCAGTGCCTGTGCCAGCCAGCCCCCGGCACCCCAGCAAGAGGGCCGCCATACAGGCCAGGGCCAGGCCGGCCCCGAGCCAGAGCAGCCCGCTGCCGCGGGCGAGCAAGCCGAGGGCGCGGTGCGCCAGCCGGTGCCGGTGCGGCGCCCGCCCAGCCCCGAACAGCAGTATCAGCGCCGCCAGTTGCCGGCTGCGGCCCAGGCCCTGTGGCAGCGCGGCCAGCGGGCTTATGAGTCCGGTGACTACAGCGGGGCCATTGCCCATGCCGAGCGCGGCTTGCGTATTGCCCGCACCTCGCCGGAGTTGTTGTGGCTACTGGCCAGCAGCCACGAGGCCCAGCAAAATTTTGAGCAGGCCCGGGTATTTGCCCGCCAGGGTTTGCGTTACACCCCAGAGACTGAACCCGGGTGGCGGCGCAAGTTTAATGGCATGATGACTCGGCTAATGGCGCGTTAAGCATCATTTGAATGCTTCTGATGCCTAAGATTGCGGTATTGATCTCTTATATTCATTTAAAAGTGCTAGAATCGGGGTGTCGAGATGGGCTCGGCGTTGTAGTCTGCATCCTCAAGCAGGGGTGCAGCTCGCCAAGTATGTAATAGAAGCAGACCACTATGAGTGATACGGCTAGCCATAACCCCACAGCTTTGCAGGGCGCGCTGAGCAGCAATCAAATTAAGGCTGTTCTCCAATCCTGTAGTGAGCAGGTGGTTGAGCATGGGCGCGAGGGTTTTCAGGCCTGTATTGATAGCCTCGATACCCAGCTGATAGAGATGGCCGAGGCGGCCAATACCGATGCGGAGCAGATGCAGCTGAGTGAAGAGCGTCGTGAGCTGCGCAAGCGCGCCGACGCCTTGGTGCAATTGTTTGGCGAGTGTTTGACCGGGGTATTTATCAAATTTGCCAACGGTCAGCTCAATACTCACAGTGGCGAAGAGAGCTACAAGCGCGAGCTGATGTCTCTGGTGGACAATGAAGATTTAGAAGAGACCATCGCCATTGCCTCGATCGCCCACGATGCCACGGATGAATATGGGGAACCATTGTGGCTGCTGGCAATGCGTTTTGGTCAGCTGCGCGGCGGCGCAGAGCTGGCGCCTGAGCACAACCCGGTTAGCCCGATTCAGTTTTGCGAAGCCCTGCGTCAAACCCTGCAGACCAGCAACACCAGCACCAAGGTTAAAGTGCTGTGCTACCGCACGTTTAATAAGGCGTTTATCCCCCTGTTGGAAGATATCTATCCGCAGCTCAATCAGTATTTAGCGGCCCAGGGTTTGCTGCCTGATTTAAGCTATAGCACCGCCTTCCAACAAGCGCCGGTGCACACCGCGGTGGAGGCCGATGGCAGCGAGGTGCTGCTTGATTCGGCCGAGCCGCATGCCCCCGAGCCAGGTGCAGCGGTCGGGTCAGATGCAGCGGTCGGGCCAGGTGCGCCAGTCGGGCCGGGTGCGCCGATTGTGGCGGGGTCCGCTAATGAGCAGCAGCAAAATTTAGTCCAGGCGATTCGTTTATTACAGCAACATATTGCCACCGCGGAGATGGCGCCGGCCTCGTCGGCTCGCCGCGAATTGGTGGCGGACGATGGCTTTAGTGCCAGCTGGCTAAGCCCGGCCCGGCCCTCGCGCAGTGGCTTTGCGCCGGTGCCCGCCGGTGCCCCGCTGTTTAGTGGCCAACAATTATTGGATGCCCTAGAGAAGGTGCAGCTCACTACCCAGGGCCTGGCCCTGCCACTGATGCAGCAGGGTGATGGCACTGAGATCAGCGGTTTGGTGGAGCAGGACTCGGCCGAGCTGGCGAGCCAGCTAAATGCCCAGCTGCTAGAGGCTGCCGGCGAGGATGGCCGGGCCGTCGATATGGAAGATATGCAGATTATCGATCTGGTGGGCATGTTGTTTGACTATATGCTATCGGATGATCACCTGCCTAATTCGGTTAAAACCCTGCTCAGTTATTTGCATACCCCATTTTTGAAAATAGCGTTTATTGACCCCGACTTTTTTGAGCAGCACGACCACCCTGCACGGCTGTTGTTAAATAGCCTGGCCGAGGCCGGTGCCCGCTGGGTGAGTAACGATGGCAGTGCCCAGTATGAGATCTATCCGCGTATTAAAGCGGTAGTGAGTCGGGTGCTGGAAGAGTTTCAGAACGATGTGCGGCTGTTTGCCGAGCTGTTGTTAGAGTTTAGCGCCTATACCAAAAAAATTGCCCGCCGCCAGGATTTGATTGAACGCCGGGCGATGGAAAAAGTACAGGGTGAGGAAAAACTGCGCGAGGTTAAACTAAAAGTAAACCACGAGGTAAGCGCGCGCATACAGGGGGCCGATTTGCCCTCGGCAGTTCTGCTATTGCTGCTGCAGCCCTGGTCGGATTATATGACGTTTGTGCTGTTGCGTTTTGGCGATGAGTCCGAGCAATGGCGGGACGCCCTGCTGACCATTGAGCAAGTGATCTGGACTGTGGAGCCAAAAGAAAAGGATGACGAGCGCTCCCGCCAGATGGAAATGCACGAACCCCTTTACGATAAGTTAAATCAAGGTTTTGCCACTATCGGCTATGACCAGACCAAAGTCGAGAAACTTTGTGGGGCCTTGTTCGCCTTGCAGAAGATGGCGTTGCAGAGCAAGCCAGTGCAAGTGGCGCCGGCTATTATGCGCTCTAAGCTGGAATCGATGGCTGCGGAAAAAGCCGGCGCCAGCGTCGATTTGCAAGGAGTTAGTGAAGACGAGCAGCGCATGGTCGACAGCCTTAAGATGATTGAGTTTGGTACTTGGTTTGAGTTTGAGGATGGCCGCCGGCTCAAGGTTGCCTGGTATAACTCCACGACCTTGCACTATATGTTTGTGGATCAATCGGGCAAGCAATCCAGTTTGAAAACAGGCTTGGAGCTGGCCCGGGATATGTTGGTGGGTAGGGCTAAAATTATTTCCGGCTCGACTAAGCCGTTTTTTGAGCGGGCCCTGGAAAATATTTTCCAAAGTCTTAACGCCAAGGCCGAACGTGTGCCTGCACTGCCGGAGAGTTAATATGGATGAACGTCGCAAGCTAGAACGACGCGAGTTAAATATAAGTGTGGTCGCTCATCATGGGGTCGATGATGAGGCTTTGGGTAAGCTGGTCAACCTGCACCGCGAGGGCCTGATGATTATGTCGCCGGGGCCGCTGCAGCTGGATCAGATTTATCAGCTCGATTTGCAATTGCCCGAGCCGATCGACAATGTCAGTTTGATTCCGCTAATTGCCGACTGCATGTGGCAGAGCCCGGCCAACTCCGAAGGAGCCCACTGGGTGGGCTTTAAAATCGTCGAGCTGTCGCACCGCTCTGCAGATTTGATTGATCGTTTGGTGTAGTGTTTCTTGCCGCTCAGAGGCCCCCTAACTTGGCAAACACCCTTTCGGCCGCCGCTAAGGTTGCGTCGATATCGTCGCCGCTGTGGGCCGCCGACATAAAGCCGGCCTCGTAAGAGGCGGGTGCCAAATAAACACCCTCTTCCAGCATGCCGTGAAAGAAGCGATTAAAGCGCTCAATATCACAGGCCATTACCTGGCCAAAATTATGGATCTGTTTCTCCTCGGTAAAAAAGCCGCCCCACATGCTGCCCACGTGGTTGGTGGTAAAGGGGATGCCCGCCGCAGCGGCGCGTTCGCGCAGGCCCGCAACCAGCTGTTCGGTGCGCGCAAAAATAGGCGCGTAAAAGTTATCCGCCTCAATCAGCTCCAGGGTTTTTAAGCCGGCGGCCATGGCCACTGGGTTGCCCGAGAGGGTGCCGGCCTGGTAGACCGGGCCCAGCGGGGCGATGTGCTCCATAATTTCGCGCTTGCCGCCAAAAGCACCCACCGGCATACCGCCGCCCATGACCTTGCCCAGGGTGGTCAGGTCGGGCTGAATGTTATAGTGGCCCTGGGCGCCGCGGTGGCTGACCCGAAAGCCGGTCATCACTTCATCTAAAATTAACACCGCGCCGTATTGATCGCACTGCTCGCGCAAACACTCTAAAAAGCCGGGTACTGGCGGCACGCAGTTCATATTGCCCGCCACCGGCTCCACGATTACCCCGGCAATTTGCTCGCCCAGTTCGGCAAAGGCCGCGCGCACCGCATCGGCATCGTTATAAGTTAGGGTGACTGTGTGTTCGGCCAGTGAGGCGGGTACGCCGGGGGAGCTGGGCACGCCCATGGTCAAGGCGCCAGAGCCGGCTTTAATCAGCAGCGAATCGCTGTGGCCGTGGTAGCAGCCCTCGAACTTAATAATTTTGTCGCGGCCGGTGTAGCCACGGGCCAGGCGAATGGCGCTCATGGTTGCCTCGGTGCCGGAGTTGACAAAGCGCACCATATCCATGCCCGGCATTAGCGCGCAGAGTTTGTTGGCCAGGGTGGTTTCAATTTCGGTGGGGGCGCCAAAGCTCAGCCCCAGTTGCAGTTTTTCAATAACTGCTGCGATCACCTCGGGATGGCTGTGGCCGACAACCATCGGCCCCCAGGATTGCACGTAATCGATATAGCGCTTGCCGTCGGCATCAAATAGATAGGCGCCCTCGGCGCGCTCAAAGAATACTGGGGTGCCGCCAACGGCGCGAAAGGCTCGTACCGGTGAGTTAACGCCGCCGGGGATATGTTGCTGGGCCTGTTCAAAAAGGGTTTGGGAGCGGTTCATATGAATCCTTTAATCACTCATCCCGCGAGACCGGGAATCTTTAACTTAATGTGGTTTAAGTACAACCAGTAATACAATTGGAATTAGGGCCAGTACCGGGGCTTCGTTAAACCAGCGAAAAAATACGTGGCTGTGCAGATCCCGCTCGGCGGCCAGGGCCTTCATATACTGGCGGCAGGCGAAGTGGTAGGCGATCAGCCCGGCGACCAGTATCAGTTTGCCCCAAAACCAATGGGCGCCGGCGTAGTAATCCCAGTTGTAGCCGGCGGTCCAAAAGCCGAGGATCACGGTGGCGATCAGCGATGGGGTGGCGATGCCGTTGTAGAGCTTGCGCTCCATAATTTGAAAGCGCTCGCGGCTGATTTTGTCTTCGCTCATGGCGTGGTAGACAAATAAGCGCGGCAGGTAGAACAGGGCCGCCATCCAGCAGACCACGGCGATAATATGAAAGGCTTTAACCCACAGCACGGGAGCTCCTTAAAAATACTGAATCAGCCGTAAAAGTTGCTGATATCGTCTCGGGTAATGATGCCTATTGTAACGGTTTGCTGGCGGTTTTGCTTGGTCACCACCAGGGCTTCAGCCTCGCCCCGATCAAGCTGTCTTTTTGCCTCAAATAGGCTTGAGCTTTGATCGATGTTGGCGGTCTGTAGGCGCTGGGCGGGAATGGCCAGCAGGTCCACCTCGTTATCGTCGCCCTCTTCTTTAGCTTCATTTAAGTGCCGCGATAGGTCTGCGGCGTTCATCACCAGTGCTTGTTCGGTATCGGGTAACAGCCATTGGGGTTTGTATTTTAATAGCTGCTCGGCCTTGGCTATGGGCATTACCGAGGCACAGCGCTGGTAGCGGCTGCTCATGACACTGCGCACCCCGGCCCGGCTCAGCACCTGGCGGCTGGGGGTGTGGTCGATATCGTCGCCTATCTGGCGCAGGTGGGCGTGGAAAATACCGTCGTCGCAAAACCACAGCCGGGTTATCACACAGGCGCTGACAATCATCAGCATAGCGGGGAAGATAATATCCGGGTTGTGGGAAAGCTCCAGCACCGCCAGCAGGGCTGCCAGCGGTGCGTTGAGTACCGCCGCCATCATGGCGGTGGCGCCAAGCAGTACATATAGCTCGACACTGGCGCTGCCGGTGGGGGAGTAGTGGGCGCCGAGCTGACCTAGGGCGCCACCGAGACAGGCGCCAATCACCAAGATAGGGCCGATAATACCGCCGGTGAGACCAGCCCCTGAGGAGACGCTGGTGGCGATAATTTTTACCACTACCAGGCTGACTAAAAATATCAGCCCCAGCTCACCGCTGCCCGAGGCCAAAACGGTGTCGTAGCCATTGCCCATGATTTGTGGCCACTGCATGGCTAACAGGCCGGTTATCAGCCCTGCAAGCGTGGCTTTTAACAGTATCGGCCAGCGCTTTAGGCTCAGCACCCAAAGGTGAATTTTAATAAAGGCACCGGCCGCCAGTGCCACCGCCACGCCGCCGAGGGCGATATAGGGCAACTCCCACAGGCTGCCGAGCTGGCTGTCGATACCGGCAAAGTGCAGGGATTGTTCGAACACCGCCTTGCTGATGCCAGTGCCCACCACCGAGGCCATAATAACGGGGATAAAGCCGCTGATGGTGTATTCCATCAGCACCACCTCCATGGCGAAGATGACACCGGCGATGGGGGTTGTAAAGGCGGCGGAGATGGCCGCTGCCACCCCGCAGCCGACTAAGATACGCAAGCTGTTATTGGGCAGTTTTAGCCACTGGCCCAGCTGGCTGGCAATGCCCGCCCCCAGGTGCACCGCCGGCCCCTCGCGGCCCATACTTTGGCCACTGATTTGAGCCAGGCTACCGCCGATAAACTGAACTGCGATATTGGCCGCCGGCAGGCGCCCTTGAAAGCCGTGCAGGCGCGACAGTACATGGGGTACAGAGACCTGGCGCTGGGGTTCGGGCAGGGCCTGCAGCATCAGGCCGATCAGCACCGCCCCGGCCAGGGGCAGCAGCAGCCGCCAGTGCGGGGCTAGGGATTCAAAATCCGCACCGCCCAGTAGCGCCACCAGAGGGGTGTCGATGGCGAGCCGGAACAGTACCATCAATCCCGCCGCCAGGGCGCCGGCGAGCAGGCCCAGCAGGGTCATCTGGGGCAGGGCATCGATATGGGCCAGGCGATGGCGAAAGGAGTCGGCGTGGGCGCCGAGTCCGTCGCGCCAGCGGCCGGTTTTGTCGCCACTGTTGTCGTCATTTTGGTCTTTGTCGGCGTTTACCATGAAAAAGCCTTGAATTAACGCAGTTGGGCGGGCGAATTTGTCGCTCGGATTCTTTTGATTTGCACATCAGGCGCTTATTATAGAAGATTGTGCGGCAAACCGTGTAACTGCCCGAAATTAAGGGCATTTTCACTGCAGTCGTCATAAGAATTGCCATTTGCAATCTTTGGACTATCTTATGATTAAACTAATGCTTAGGCATGGGGTCTGTGAATTTTTGCCAAAAATAAATAAGCCATTGGGCGAGTAACCCCATTGGGCGAGTAACCATAGTTGTAGAGGTAATTGTGATTAAAGTTGGGATTGTGGGGGCCACCGGTTATACCGGCGCCGAACTGCTGCGTTTATTAATGGGCCACCCCGAGGTGGAGGTGTGTGTGATCACTTCTCGCGCCGAGACCGGCGTGGCCGTGGCAGATCTCTACCCCAGCTTGCGCGGCCGCTGTGATTTGCGCTTTTGCGAGCCCAGTGCCGAGGCCCTGGCTAGCTGTGAGCTGGTGTTCTTCGCCACCCCTCACGGCGTGGCCCAAAGCATGATGCCCGAGGTAATTGATCGCGGCACGCGGGTGGTGGACTTATCCGCCGACTTCCGCATTAAAGATATCGCCACCTGGGAGCAGTGGTACAAGCAGCCCCACGCTTGTCCCGAGCTGGTCGCCAGTGCGGTCTATGGTCTGCCCGAGGTTAATCGCGCGGATATTGCCAGGGCCCAACTGGTCGCCTGCGCGGGTTGCTACCCAACCGCCACTCAGTTGGCAGTGCTGCCCTTATTAGAGGCGGGGCTGGTAAACCCCGGCCACATTATTGCCAACGCCGCCTCGGGGGTGAGTGGCGCCGGGCGCCAGGCTAAAGTGGATAATTTAATGGCCGAAGTAACAGATAGCTTCAAGGCCTATGCAGTGGCGGGGCATCGCCACCTGCCAGAAATAGAACAGGGGCTAAGGGCGGTGCAGGGCCCGGGCCAGGAACCGGCCCAGGTGACGTTTGTACCCCACCTGCTGCCCATGATTCGTGGTATTGGGGCCACGGTTTACACCCAATTAAACCCGGGTCAGGCGCCAGACCTGCAAGCGCTGTTTGAGGCGCGCTATAAAGATGAACCCTTTGTGGATGTATTGCCCGCCGACAGTTACCCTCAGACTCGCTGGGTCAAGGGCTCTAACAATTGCCAGTTGGCGGTGCACCGGCCCCAGGGGCGCAACACGGTGGTGGTGTTGTCGGTAATCGATAATCTCACCAAGGGCGCCTCGGGCCAAGCGATTCAGAATATGAATATTATGTTGGGTTTACCGGAAACTCTGGGGTTGGAAACGGTAGCGCTGTTGCCCTAGGGCTAAGTTGGTACTCGGGCATGGATTGTCGAGAGGACAGTACTCCCTATTTGCTAAGACGTTGTAACTGGAGGTGACTATGGCAGTGGTAAAAGGAAGTTATCAGTATAATTTGCGGGTGGTTCCCGATGAGCCGGGGCACCGTTATTTAGGAAAATTTGCCGTTGCTGCGGTAATTATTGCTTTGATTGCTGGTGCATACTTGTACGGGCGTTACGAACAGCGTGACCAGCGCCAAGAAGCGTTGGTCGAGCTAGATTTGGTGCGTTCCCAGCTGCGCGAAAAAGCGGTAGAAGCCGAAGAGCTGCGCCAGCAGGTTGCCAACTTGGCCCTGGGTGCTCAAGTCGATCAAAAAGCCAATGAAGATGTGCGCGGGGAAGTCATAAGACTGAAAGCGCAGATCGCTGAGCTAGAAGAAAATGTGAGTTTTTACCGGGGTTTAATGTCCCCAACCGAAAACAAGCGGGGTTTGACCATTGGTTCATTGGATGTGATTGCCACTGGCACCCCGAGGCACTATCAGTATAAACTTGTGGTTCAGCAGCTGGCTTCCAACCACGGTCATCTGCGCGGCCATATGCAATTTACCGTTGTCGGCCGCGATGCAGATGGCAGTGCGCGCAGTTATGCGTTAAAAGACTTGTCGTCGGGAGTTGGCAGCGATCAGATCCGTCTGGGATTCCGCTATTTCCAGAATGTGTCCGGGGAGATGGTCTTACCCGAGGGCTTTACGCCAGAGCGGATAGAATTGGTGGCTAAGTCGTCCGGTAAGGATGCCGTAAAAGTCGAGAAGAAATTTGGTTGGCCAGTACAACAGGGTTAAAAGGGGTAAACAAGTCGCGCCTTACCACCCTTATGTGGAACTTGGTTGACCGTTTCTTACTCATATTGTTAAACGAGCAAGAACCTATATTAAGGTCGAATCATGTTTTCAAATAAGGAAAAACCCATGACGTTTGCGGCAGGCTCAACAACGTTGATCTCCAAAGCCACTGAGATAGTGGGAGATCTACACTTTAAAGGTAACCTCGAAATTGAGGGTAAGGTAAAGGGTAACATCGTCGCCGAGGAAGGCAGTGAAGCTCGGGTACGGGTTATGGATAAGGGTGAGGTAGAGGGCGAAATTCGCGCACCATCCATCATTATCAATGGCAGCGTTTCCGGCAATGTCGATTCCAGTAAGCACATTGAATTAGCCGAGAAGGCGATTGTGCAGGGCAATGTTAATTACAATTTAATCGAAATGGTCAAAGGTGCACAGGTTAATGGTAACTTGGTGTATAACGGCGGCAAGCAAACCGTATTAACCGCCTTTGACACGGCCGCCGAGGCCGACAGCGATAGCGACGACAGTAACACCATCGATATCGACTCATTTATCAATAAGGGCTAAGCCCTGCAGTGGCCGGGGTCTTTTGACCTTAATGGGGCTTCCGGCCAAGCTATTTCGGCGTTTGTATCCCTCTCTCAATACTTGACTGTTTTGCTAGGTTAACGCCATAATGTCGCCCCAGTGAATAGGTGTGACCATGTCTGAAGCGCAAGTTTTTACCCCCCAAACTCTCAATGTGACCGGCAGTGCCGTGAACAAGGTGAAGAATCTGGTGGCCGAAGAGGCCAATCCGGAGCTGAAGTTGCGGGTATTTGTCACCGGTGGTGGTTGCTCGGGCTTTCAGTACGGCTTTACCTTCGATGAGCTGACCGCCGAGGACGACTCAGTGGTATCAATAGACGGTATTGATGTTGTAGTCGACGCCATGAGCTACCCTTATCTGATGGGTGCCACAGTCGATTACGAAGAGGGTCTGGCCGGCTCTAAGTTTGTGATCACCAACCCCAATGCGGCCACTACCTGTGGTTGCGGCTCTTCTTTTTCTATCTAAGCCGGATAGATACCGCCCAAAATTCTAGGCCCCTTAGCCCCGCTGACACTGGGCAGATTACTTGGCTTGCCCTCTAGGGTCTGCTTGGCCAGCCAGGCGAAGGTCATGGCCTCCACCCAGTCGGGTTCGATGCCGAGAGCGGCGGTACTGTCGAGTCTGTGGCCTGGCATAGCCGCCGCTAGGGCTGCCATTAAGTGCTTGTTGTGGGCGCCGCCGCCGCAGATATAAACCTCACCGCCTGCCTCGCCCAGCAGCGGTAAAACCTGTTCGGCAATAGACTGACAGGTAAAGGCCAGCAGGGTGGCCTGTACCTCTTCGGGAGTGGTGTCTCGGCCTTGTAATTGGGTTTCTAGCCAAGCTAAATGAAAGGCTTCACGGCCGGTGCTCTTGGGGCTGGGGGCGCCGATAAAGGGGTGTTGCATCAATCTTGTAAGTAAGTCATTGCTTACCTTTCCGGCCTTGGCCCACATGCCATCTTTGTCATAGCCTTGGTTTTTATGACGTTTAATCCAGGCGTCCATTAAGACATTACCCGGGCCGCTGTCAAAGCCTAAAACTGGCTGGCTGAGGTCTTTGGGCAGATAGCTGATATTGGCCATGCCGCCAATATTAATAACCGCGCGCTCTTGGGTCTGGCTTCTAAAAAACGCCTGGTGAAAAGCGGGGGCCAGGGGTGCGCCGTGGCCGCCGGCGGCCACATCTCGGCGCCGAAAATCCGCCACCGTACAGATGCCACTTAGCTCAGCAATAATGTTGGGGTCGCCTACCTGCAAGGTGTAACCGCGCCGGCCCGCCGCCGGTATATGGCGCAATGTTTGGCCGTGGCTGCCAATGGCGGTGATATCTTTGGGGGTAAAATCGGTGCGGGCCAGTAGCTCTAAGCTGGCCTCGGCAAAGGCCTCGGCCAGGGTTTGATCCAGCTCGGCCAGCTGGGCGATTTCATCCTGGCCGCTGTGAGCCAGCTGGGTAACCAGGGACTGGGTATCGGCGGGCAGAGCTTTGGCCAGGCTGGCCAATAGCTGGGGCCGGTCGCCGCTAAAATCGACCAGCCCCGCATCAATGCCGTCTGCGCTGGTGCCGGACATCAGCCCTATATAGAGCGCCCGGCTTGCCATTACAGGGTGTTCCGGGGCTTCTCTAGGCCGGCCAGTACCCGCGCCGCTTGCAGATCGCCCATCTGGGCCAGCATGGGCTGGGTTTCTTTATTGAAGCGCGCGCGCTCTTTTTTCGGGATCGACTTGGCTTTGGGCAGTTTGACAGTGACCGGGTTGCGCACCCGGCCATTAACGTGGAATTCGTAGTGCAGGTGGGGTCCGGTGGCGAGGCCGGTGGAGCCAACATAGCCGATAATCTGCCCTTGTTTGACGCGCTTGCCGGTGCGGATGCCCTTGCCGTATTTGCTCATGTGGGCGTACAGGGTTTTATAGGCACCGCCGTGCTTGAGGATTACCGCCTTGCCATAGCCGCCCTTGCGGCCGGCGTGGATAATTTTACCATCGCCGGCAGCGCGGATGGGGGTGCCGCGGGGGGCGGCGTAGTCGGTGCCTTTGTGAGCGCGAATACGGTTCAGTACCGGGTGTTTGCGGCGCAGGTTAAAGTGGGAGCTGATACGGGCAAAGTCTACCGGGGTGCGCAGAAACTCTTTGCGCATACTGTAGCCTTCCGGGGTGTAATAATGGCTGCGGCCATCCTTGTGGGTGTAGCGCACCGCCTTAAAGGTCTTATCCTGGTTGGTAAACTCGGCGGCTAAAATGGGGCCGTTGCCGATGTGCTCGCCATCCAGGTGCTTCTCATTGAACATCACCTTAAAACTGTCGCCCTGGCGAATATCCAGCACAAAATCTACATCCCAGCCAAAGATATTGGCCATTTCCATAATCAAGCTGTCGCTTAAGCCTGCGTTTTGGCCGGCCAGGAAAAGGGAGCTTTTGATGGTGCCCTCATGGTAGCTGGGGCGCAGTTCTGGCTCGCGCACACTTTCCATGGTGGTGAATTTGTCGCCTTTACGTACAAAGTGTTGGCTGGTAAGGCGGCTACTATTGTAGCGCAGCTCTTGTAACTGGCCATCGACGATATGAAAGTCCAGGGTTTGACCCGGGTGAATCTTGCGCAGGGCTTTGGCTTGTTTGCTGTTGCTGGTCAGCTCGTACACATCGGCCGCATCCAGGCCGGCGCGCTGGAAGATACTGGAGAGGTTGTCGCCGCGCTTGACGGTTTCGGCATGCCACTCGACCCTGAGCTCGGGCAGTGACGCCAGCGCGGGCTCCGATTCGGGCTGAGGCACTGGTTTGGGCTGGGGCTCTACCTGCGCGGGTTTGGCTGCAACCGCCTTGGCAATGCTGATGGCAGCTTCAGCTTTTGGGGCCTTGGGCTCAGCTTTGGCAGCCGCCACCACGGGTTCTGTTTCGCTGGGTTTGACACTGGCAATGGCGTTGCTATCAGTGCTATTAAAGGTGACAGCCCCCAGGGCAAAGCCAAGGCCGGCGGCGATGGCTAAATTCAGGACAGGGAAGCCCCGTAAAGTAGATTGTACTTTTTTCATAAAATCAACAGCTTATAGCGCTTTTCTGCGATGGTCTTGTAACAAATAGTTGTAAACCGTGTTTATAACAAAATTAGCCCGGGGAATCACCCACTGATGGCGAATTTATCGGCGTTTTGTGTGCGGCCCCTTGTTTTTCGAAGTGGAGCCGGTAAGCTTGCCGTCCCTTGGCCTCTGTACGGCCAGCAAGCCTATGCTGGAACACAGGATAGGACAGGGCCCAGCAGCGTATGTTCAATAGCTTAAAGAATTTTTAATCAAAGGTAGTGACATGTCACAAGTCGATGTGGATTTAATTGCGGACTTAAAAGCGCGCGGCCTAATCGCGCAGATGACTGGCGATGAAGAATTGCCAGAATTTTTAGCTGAGGCTGCCCGCACTTTATATTGTGGCTTTGACCCTACTGCCGACAGTTTGCATATCGGTAGCCTGGTGCCGCTGTTGACTTTGCGCCGCTTTCAACAGGCCGGCCATAAGCCCATTGCGCTGGTTGGCGGGGCCACCGGCTTAATTGGCGACCCGAGTTTTAAAGCCCAGGAGCGCCAGCTCAACACCGCCGACACGGTAGCCAATTGGGTTGAAAAGCTGCGCGCCCAGGTATCAGCCTTTATTGAATTTGACAGCGCCAGCAATAGTGCTGAGGTGGTTAACAATCTTGATTGGACTGCCAATATGGATGTGCTGACTTTTTTGCGCGATATCGGCAAGCACTTTGCGGTCAATAATATGATCAATAAGGAGTCGGTTAAGCAGCGCCTGGACCGCGAAGGCGAGGGCATTTCCTTTACCGAATTTACTTACATGTTGCTGCAGTCTTTTGACTTCTCTGAGCTATATAAACAACACGATTGTGTGCTGCAAATTGGCGGCTCGGATCAGTGGGGCAATATCGTCGGCGGCGTCGAGCTGACCAAGCGCCGTTTTGGTGGCAAGGTCTTTGGCTTGACCTTGCCCCTGGTCACCAAGGCCGACGGCACCAAGTTTGGTAAGACTGAGTCCGGTACCATTTGGCTGGATAGTCGCAAGACGTCTCCTTATGCCTTTTACCAGTTCTGGCTGAATACCGCCGACGCGGATGTTTATAAGTTCTTGAAATACTTTACTTTCTTGTCGGTGGATGAGATTGATGCCATTGAAAAAGCCGATGCCGAGGCCCAGGGCCGGCCCCAGGCTCAGGGCGTGTTGGCCAAGGAGGTCGCTCGCCTGGTGCATGGGGATGAGGGGCTGCAAGCGGCCGAGCGTATTACTGCGGCTATGTTTAGTGGTGATATCGGCGAGTTATCCGAAAGTGATCTTGAGCAGTTAAAGCTCGATGGCCTGCCATCCTCTGATTTGCAGCGCGCGGATATCGGCGATAAGCCCCTGACCACCCTATTGACCGAGTGTGGCATGGTCAAAGCCGGCCGCGAAGTTAAAGATGCCCTGGGTCGCAATGCGGTGCTGATTAACGGCGAGGCCAAAGGCGCCGCCGACAATATGGAGACCGCTGCCTGCTTTGCTGAAGATAAGGCTTTGTATGGGCGTTTCTTTGTAGTGAAGTTAGGTAAGAAGAAGTATCACTTGCTTGAAGTTGCTTAGGGCTTTATTAAGCGGCTTCGTTGTCGAGCCTTGGGGCGGGGGATAGCTTCTGAGGGACGCGGTAAATACGTCCCTCAGAACCCCTGCTCTCACCTCAAGACTCGGCGTAGAAGCCCCGGTGCCAGCCTCTAGTCTCGGTATCGAAGTCCCTTCTTTGTTCCTCAAGTTTTCAAGGTTCAGGTCGCCATAAATAGACCAATATTTAACCCGGAAATATTTCTGTAAAAATATTTTGCTAGCCCCCTTGCCAAGCGTCTAAGTCTGCGTATAATGCGCGCCTCTCCTGCCGTGGCAGGGGGTGCTGAAAGGCGTTTTAAGGGCCTTTCAAGCA
>JAOXRV010000714.1 GCA_025800435.1 Cellvibrionaceae bacterium
GCCAAAGTCCCAGTCATCAGAAGGGGTAGTTTGATAGTGCCATTTCATGCGCCCGGTGTCGGCGTTGATAGCGATAATCGATGATAAAAACAAGTTGTCGCCGCCACTGGGGTCACGCAGCCAAGTGGGGTGAGGCACACCATTACTGGTGCCTATATACACTAGGTTCAATTCCGGGTCGTAAGACATGGCGTCATAAACTGTGCCGCCGCCGCCGAGATCCCAGCGTGAATTATCGCCCCAGGTTTTGCGCGCCAGCTCCAGCTCTGGGTGCTCTTCACCAAATTTAGGGTCACCCGGCACAGTATAAAAGCGCCAGGCCATGGCCCCGGTTTCCAAATCGTAGGCGGTGACATAGCCACGCGCATCCATGTCGCTGCCACCATTGCCAATCACAATATTGTTACCCGCGATCCGCGGTGCGCCAGTGACCGTATAACTTTTACTGCGATCTACCAGGGTATCCGCCCGCCAAATACGTTTACCCGTTGCGATATCGACCGCATCCAGATAACCATCGACCACACCGACATAGAGCTTATCGCCTTTAATGGCGACCCCCTTATTGTTTA
>JAOXRV010000720.1 GCA_025800435.1 Cellvibrionaceae bacterium
CTCGACCCATGTGAAGAACATGGTAGAGGATAAAAAAACGGGGCTGGCCGCTACTGCGCAAATGGCATTGGCCGCCCAGCAGGCGGTTGATGGCGTGCAAAAATCGTTGGCTACGCTCAAGGCATCGCTCGATAAAATCGACGATGGCCCTATGACCACAGCAGAAATTCAAATGCTGTTAGCGGCCATTCGCGACGATGTGAATAAAAACATCTCCGCGATTGCCACGCTCAACTCAACGGTGACGGGGCCAGACGGTAGCGCCTCCTCGATGCTGGAGTTGGTTACGCAGATAAACAACGACCTGCAAACGTATCGCGCGCAGGCTCAGTTGAGCGTGGATGCCGATGGCAACATTGGGTTTATCCAATTGGGGGCAACTCCCAATAACACCAAAATTAAAATCAAAGCCGGTCTGGCGGAGTGGCTGGATGAGGGTGGACGCCCGGTTGTGTATTGGGACACCCTGCGCAAAACGTATCATTTTGATGGCACGTTCGAGGCCACCAATATTATTGGCGATTTAGCCGCAGGGGCGGTGATTGAGGTGAACCGAGGTGCCACCGGCACACCTCTTCACGATACGCCTGTGACCACGGTCATCGATGTTGATATCGAGGCAGAGGCATTTGAGCGCGATGCGGTTATTTCAGCGTTGACGATTGAGATAGGGCGCGTGACCTCATACGCCGATGTTTCAATCTGGCGCAATGGTAAGCAGCTATCATCCCGCCGCTCATCCGGTGGGGTTGTCGCGCTATCTGCAACCCTACCTGCTAACAGGGCGCACAACCTGCAAATCAAGGTGCGGGGCGAGTTCAATTCGATGGCCCACGACCCGCAAGGTCATGGGGCGAGCGTCCACGCCAAGGGGCCTGCACTGCTGAGCCTACAGCGGGCCAGCAACAAAATCACAGTCAATCCGGTGTAAAAATTATGGCGATTAACCCCATTCAATTTATCCAAAGCCCCAGCGTATCGGTCGCTAAAGGGGCCACCAAAATCACGCTGACAGGCAGCGTGAATGCCGCATACGTCAGTAGTGGTACAGCAGTATTCATCGGGCAGTTCCAGCCTGTTGAGGCGGTGAGTGGCAGCGGCTACAACCCCGCTGATGGCACGAGCACAATTACCCTGCGGCAGCCATGGCCGCATGATGATGTGTCCGGCCAGCCACTCACGGCATTTAACACTATTGAGGGATTGGCCAATGCCATCGCGGGCCTCAAACAAACCATTGCGGGCGCTGCTGAAGCGGAGGGTAAATACCAAACCACCGATAAAGCCCTCCAAGCGTTAACGGCTCAACTCGGTATCACAAAAACCAACATGGAGAGTGCCACTACAGCCGTAGAACAGCGCACAACCACAGTGGAGCAAACTCTCTCTAGCGTGCAGAGCACGTTAGAGGGACTGCGCAATACAGCGCAAACAGCCGCCACCACCGCAACCAATAAAGCTGCCGTCGCAACCAATAAGGCTGTTGAAGCGGCCAACTCGGCAACGAGCGCGGCCACCCATGAGGCCAAAGCCCAGCAATGGGCAGAGGCAGATGGCGAGCCTGAAGACGGCAGCAAATCTGCGAAAACGTGGGCGGGAGAATCAGCTCAATCAGCCACAGCAGCAGCCAGTGAGGCCACCGCCGCTGAGCAGTATAAAACTAACGCTGCCCAGTATGCCACTACTGCCGAGCAGCACAAAACCTCTGCTGCCGCATCGGCAACCGAGGCAAAGAAATTTCGCGACGAAACGCAGGCTCTAGCAGGGGGCGATGCCCCCAACTCACTCAAACTCGGCGGCGAAACCGCCGAGGAGTGGGAGCGAAAAATTAATAACCCATTGCGGGCCATCATCGCCAAGCAAAACCCGCTGGCGGCAACATTAATCGAATTCTAACGAGGGAAAAATCATGACCGACACCCCCACACCAACCAGCCATACAGTACAGGCGCAGATAGCCGACCTGATTAAGGCGGCTCTGGAGGCGACAGACTCCCAGACGAAAGTTGCGCTAGCCGCTGCAACGAGTACACTGCTGGCCTCTAAAGACCTAGAGGCAGCGAT
>JAOXRV010000735.1 GCA_025800435.1 Cellvibrionaceae bacterium
ATCCACACTGGCAAACACATGGCCTGTCCATTTTCGGCATTGGGTGCAATGGCAAATGTCGGTGACATCCAGTGGGGCTGAGACGGTAAAGCGGATAGCGCCACATAGGCAGGAACCTTGGTACATGATGTGCCCTCCTTGGTGGGTGAGTGTGTGGTTAAGCCGGATAGAGGCAGCCCAGCACCGCGTGTTTGCTTGCGCCGGTGACATCTGGCAGGTTGCCGGTTTGCCGATGCATGTGCCGATAGGCTAACCAAGCAAAACAGGCCGCTTCAACCCAGTCTGGATGCAGGCCCAACGCCGAGGTGTTTTGCACAGAATGCGGGGCCACAATCTGGCTCAAACACGCCATTAAATACGGATTATGCACACCACCTCCGCAAACATAAATGGCCGTTTTTTGCTTAAGAAGCGGACGAATGGCATCAGCAATGCTGTGGCATGTCAGAGCGGCGAGCGTGGCTTGTACATCTTGTGGTGCGAGTGTTTCGGTTTGCAGGAAGCTGTTTAGCCACGCTAGGCTGAAATACTCTCGCCCAGTGCTTTTCGGAAACGGTCGATGAAAATAGCCATCGGTCATCAGCCTTGCCAGCAGTGGTTGATTCAGAGCCCCTGTTGCCGCCCACATGCCGCCTTTATCATACGGTTGGCCTGTGTGTAGTTGGCACCAACGATCCATTAAGGTGTTGCCGGGGCCGGTATCAAACCCTAATACGGGTTCCTGATGAGCAGGAAGCCATGTGACATTGGCAATGCCACCAATGTTAAGGAGCAGTTGATCGTGCTGTGGGTGGTTAAATAGCCACTGGTGAAATGCCGGAACCAATGGCGCACCTTGCCCGCCTAATGCCATATCGGCCGAGCGAAAGTCCGCCACGGTATCAATGCCTGTTTGGGCAGCAATGACCGCGGCATTGCCCAATTGAAGGGTAAATGGCTGAGGATGATCGGGGCGGTGGCGCACGGTTTGTCCGTGGCTACCAATCGCGCGGATCGCATGGGGCTTTAGGCCCACATCTGCGAGCAACGATAAAACCGCCTGAGCCGATAGCTCTCCTAACCACTGGTGCGCACGGCCATATTGGTCGAGCGAATCTTCACCGGGGAGACAAAGCGATTGGCACAGTGTAGCCAGTGTATCGGGTATGGGGTAGCCCTTGGCGTGGATCAGATCCATACCGTTTTGCCCACACTCAATCAGTGCAACATCCAGCCCATCCATTGAGGTGCCCGTCATTAAGCCAATATAGCGTTCAGGGCTAGCCATGATGCATTGCCAGCATAATTCGCTGCCTTGCTTCTAACTTCTCTTGAATCTTTGCTGCATGTAACTGGTATTGGCGGCGCTGTTTTTTCGCAATGGGTTTGGACTCTGGCAACGTTACCGTGCGCGGGTTGCGGTGAACACCATTCACTAAAAACTCATAATGTAGGTGTGTTCCTGTCACGCGGCCGGTGGCTCCCATCGTGCCAATAATCTGCCCTTGTTTAACCCGTTGGCCCACCTTGACCTTACGTTTGTTCAGGTGCAGGTATTTGGTCACGTACTTGGAGCCATGTTGAATAAACACATAGTTACCATTAAAGCGGTTATAAGCCGCTTTGATCACTTTGCCATCGCCAGAGGCCATAATCGGTGTCCCGCGTTTGGCGACATAATCGATCCCACGGTGGGCGCGAACTTTTCCGGTAACGGGGTGTAGCCGCCGAGGGTTAAAATTGGAACTGATGTATTTGAAGTTAACCGGAGCACGTAAAAATGCTTTGCGCATGGCATGTCCGTCTGGGGCGTAGTAGCTGCCATCGTTGTAGCGTATGGCGCGGAACACTTCCCCTTGATTCACAAATTCTGCCGCGAGGATCTTGCCATCTTTGAGGTATTCGCCCTCTAGATACTGCTCTTCATACAAAATAGAGAACTGATCCCCTTTGCGTAAATCCAACGCAAAATCGATATCCCAACCAAAAATATTGGCCAGCTCCATAATCAGGTTAGGGGATAAATCGGCATCGACACCGGCATTCCAGAAATTGGAATGAATACGGGCTGTCGCAAAGTTGACCCGCGTTTCAATCTGCTTAACCTGCTTAGTGGCTGAAAACCCTTTGGCGGTACGCTCTATTACAAGGGTTTCGGTCACACTCATGGGGTAGACCAGCTTGGTCAGTTCACCTTGGCTATTTTGCTGTAGCTTTAGGCTATCACCAGGCATTAAATCGGTCATTTGCCCTTCAATGTCTGGGTTTTGCATGAGCTGGTGGAGGGCTTGAGCCGATAACCCTGCCCGTTGGAACAGCTTTGCTAAGCTATCGCCCGCGGCAACATAAAGGGTTTTCCACTTTGGCTCGGTTGTTTG
>JAOXRV010000741.1 GCA_025800435.1 Cellvibrionaceae bacterium
GAGAAAAACCTGATTGACCCCGAGTTTAACCACAAGCCCATGGATCAGACCACCGTGGCGGCAATGGGCAAACTGCTGCGTATCTCAGTAATAATTACGGCGGCGCTGGTGGCCCTGCAAACCCTGGGTTACAGCGTATCTGGGGTATTGGCGTTTGGCGGTATCGGCGGTTTGGCGGTGGGCTTTGCCGCCAAAGATTTGCTGGCCAACTTTTTTGGTGGCCTGATGATCTATATGGATCGCCCCTTTAAAGTGGGCGATTGGGTGCGCTCGCCGGATAAAGAAATTGAAGGCACAGTCGAGGATATCGGCTGGCGTTTAACCCGTATTCGCACCTTTGATAAGCGACCGCTGTATGTGCCCAATGCCACCTTTACTCAAATTTCTTTAGAGAACCCCTCGCGCATGCTCAACCGCCGTATTTATGAGACCATCGGCGTGCGCTATGACGATGCCGATAAGGTACCGGCCTTAATCGAAGCGGTTAAAGAGATGCTGAAAAATCATGAGGAAATCGACCAAACGCAGACTTTAATGGTTAACTTTAATGCCTTTGCGCCATCGTCTTTGGACTTTTTTATCTACACTTTTACCAAGACTGTCAATTGGGCCCACTACCATGAAGTTAAACAGGATGTTCTGTTGAAAATACTCGACATTAT
>JAOXRV010000744.1 GCA_025800435.1 Cellvibrionaceae bacterium
GTCGATGTGTCATTTGCCGCCATTGCCATGCGTTTGGCACAGCCGAGGCTGTTTGCCCCTCGATCATATGCAAAGGCCGCTCTCGGATTGGCAGATGTACGATTGCACTAAAGGCCCCGATCCCGACGCCGATCCACCAGACGGCTGTATAATCCCCATAAACGTCATACAGCCGCCCGCCCAGCCAGACCCCAAGGAAGCTGCCAAGCTGATGAGAAAAAAAGATAATTCCGTACAAGGTTCCCATATAGCGCAGCCCGTAGATATGCGCGACCAAACCACTGGTAAGGGGCACCGTGGCCAGCCACAAGGCTCCCATTCCAAGTGAAAACAGGACGACACTGGTGGGGGTGATCGGCATCAGGATAAACGCGGCGGAAAAAAGCGTTCTGAGGGCGTAAACCCCTGCAAGCAAGTATTTCTTGGAATATCTGTTGCCAAGCCATCCGGCAAAAATGGTTCCGGCAATATTGGCCAGCCCGATCAGCGAAATCGCCACCGCACCCAAGGCAGACGTACTGGAAATCCCCACGCCATCCAGAAATCCGCCCGCCGAAATCGGGCCACACATCTCGGTGATGAAGGCAGGAAAATGCGCAGTGATAAAGGCCAATTGATAGCCACACGAGAAAAAGCCAAGGAAAATCAATGTATAAGATGGG
>JAOXRV010000746.1 GCA_025800435.1 Cellvibrionaceae bacterium
GATCAGCTAATGGATATTCGCCGCGAGGTGTTTATCGACGAGCAAAATGTGCCCGAAGAAGAAGAGATAGACCCGCGCGACCCCGAGTGTGTGCACTTTATAGCCTTTGATCAGCAGGGCGACCCAGTGGCCACCGCCCGCTTATTACCCGAGGGGCAGATAGGTCGGATGGCGGTAAAAAAATCCCAGCGCGGCACTGGCCTGGGTGCACGCCTGCTGATGGCCGCGGTTGAGTACGCCCTGGCGCAAAAACTGCAGCCCATTTACCTACACGCCCAAACCCAAGCCATTGGTTTTTACCAGCGCTGTGGCTTTAAAGCCGAAGGCCCAGAATTTATGGATGCCGGCATCCCCCATCGCAATATGATTTATCAGCAAATGTAGGGCGGCTTATCAGTAGCTGCTAAACTAAATTAGCTGATCGATAATGGCCCCGGCCTGTTCATTCTTTTCTTTTTGCAGGGTTATCTGCACCTGCTGCAAGGTTTGTTGCTGATTGCGCTCGCTAATGGCCTGGGCATAATCGGTATCGGCAATACGGCTTTTGGCGGCAGCGGTATTTAAATTACTTACTTCATAGTTGCTGATACGCGCCTCCAGGCCATTGCTTTGGGCACCAATATCCGAAGCGCGCTCAAGCAGCCGCCCCTGTAAACCATCGAGCGCGGCCAAATTATCCTGCACCGACCCGGATAGATTTAAACTGCTGAGAAATTCTTCGTCCTCGGCGCCAAAGCCCTGGGCGGAAAGCTCGTTGATGCTCTGCAACAGATTATCGGCCTCTGGCTGTAAGGCGTTTACCTCGGTGGTGCCATTGCCGCCTTGCAACACCAGCTCTCTGGCACGAGCCACGGCGCCTAGGGCACCGTTGAGATAGCCTTCGCTCACCTGGAACTGATCGATCTGCTCACCCAGGTTGCGGATATGCACCGCATTTTCACGCTGCTGGCTATCCAGGCGGGTGGCCTGGGCTAGGCCTGCGGCATCGTCTTTGGCAGAATTAATACGGCTGCCGCTGGCCAGCTGATTAAAACTATCACCCAGGCGCTGCTGAGTTTGCTGCAGTGGAATATTAGAATGGTGACTGTAAATACTGGCCATGGGGCTGCCCCTCTGTGTTTGTCCCGCTATGGTTACACGAGCCCGCTAAATTAACGGGCCCCCTCAGTATACCGATTAGGCCTTGGCCACCAAGGGGTTTGAGGGCGTAACTCAGGTTTAACGACAAACGCCAAGATTAACGGTAATGCCAAGCTAAACTTTGTCAATTATCTGCCGATACAGCCATTGGGGCGCTCCATGGGCATGGGTCGACTAATTTTTGACTGCGTAAAATCGCTTATACTTAAGCCATGATAAATTTCATTTCGCCAAAAATACTCGCACTCACACTACTATTAGCCAGTGGCCAAATCAGTGGCGCCCCGTGTGAATATCAATTGCAGTATTTAGACCGCCAAGGGCTGCAACAAGCCTTGCAACAACATCATTTCGAGCGCGCCTTTGGCAATATCAGCCCGCTGATCAAAGCCGGTAAAGTAACACTCTACGGCGCCGGCAATAACTGCAAACAAGCCACCGACTTTATCAAACAGCTAGACCACCCCAGTCGCGGCTTCTACTATGCCATTGTGGCGGGCAAAGCCCCCATAAGCCCGACGCTAAAGGTCAGTAATTTTTACACCAGTAATATTAAGCTTAAAGATGAGTGGCGACTCGATCAGAGCCAGCCATTGCGATTGGAGTTTTGGCAACAAGGCCCTACCCTGGGCACTTACTTAGTGCCGGGGCCCAAACTAAAACACCCCAGCCACTTGCCGGCCAAACCCGTTCTTATTGAACACTGGCCAGCACCACAGCGCGATAACAACTTTGCTATCGAATTACTGGCTTTTGACACCGGCAACAGCCCCCAGTTACGTTTGCGCCTATACCAACTGCCCGAGCAAAGCCCAGCCGTGGGAGTGGATTACAGCCAACTGCGCCCCCGGCGCGAGTATTTTGGCCCCATCGACTTCCAGCACTGGTACAGCCTGCGCGAACTCCTAAGCCAGCAGCCGCTCACTAGCACTGTGCAACTTAAGCAGACCCAAGCCCGCGATCGCGCCCGACGGCTGCCCAATCTGCATTTTAAGGTTCGGCCTGAAAAATAACCTTGGTCAGCGGCCCCAAAGCCCGTATAATGCCGCCCACAGCAGCTCGGCTGCTGAGAGATGTATCCGCTTATTTCTGAAGACTGCCCTCCTGTGCTCTTCCATCTAAGGCCAAAGCTGCCCTTTCTCGTGTGCGTATAAGCTGGATACCAACTGTGTGTATTGCCGCCCTTTGGTCGGCACAGCTTAATACCCCCCAAGAAACCATTGGAATAACTGGAATTAGAAATGAGTGAACCCGCCCTCGGCTTTGCCGAGCTAGGCCTGCCCGAGCCTATTGTTAAAGCCGTTGCCAAAGTTGGCTACGAACAAGCCTCACCGATTCAGGCCGCCGCCATTCCGCCGCTGCTTGAAGGCCGCGATATTTTGGGCATGGCCCAAACCGGCACCGGTAAAACCGCCGCTTTTGCCCTGCCCCTGCTGGCCGGTCTTGAGCTAAATATCAAAAACCCGCAGCTACTGGTATTAGCCCCAACCCGAGAGCTGGCCATTCAGGTGGCCGAGGCCTGCAGCCGCTACGCCGCCCATATGAAAGGCTTTCACGTGCTGCCCATCTACGGCGGCCAGGATTATGGCAGCCAACTGCGCCAGTTAAAGCGCGGCGTGCAAGTTGTGGTCGGCACCCCTGGGCGTATTATGGACCATATGCGCCGGGGCAGCTTAAAGCTGGATAATCTAAAAGCCCTGGTATTGGATGAAGCCGACGAAATGCTGCGCATGGGCTTTATCGACGACGTTAACTGGATTATGGAAAACTGCCCCGAGCAAAAGCAGGTGGCCTTGTTCTCTGCCACCATGCCCAAAGAGATCCAGCAGGTTACCGAGCGCTACCTAAACAAACCGATCACGGTAAAAATTAAAGCCGAGACCGCCACGGTTGAGCGCATTGCCCAATCCTATATGCAGGTACGCGGCCACGAAAAACTCGAAACCCTAACCCGCCTGTTAGAGGTTGAGCCATTCACCGGCGTGATTGTATTTGTGCGCACCAAAAACGCCACCGCCGAGGTGGCGGAAAAACTGGAAGCCCGTGGCTACGCCTGCGCCGCCCTTAACGGCGACATGAGCCAACAGCTGCGCGAGCGCGCCATCAACCGCCTCAAGCAGCAAAAGCTGGATATTATTATCGCCACCGACGTGGCCGCCCGCGGTATCGATGTGGCCACCGTCAGCCATGTGATCAACTACGATATTCCCTACGATAGCGAAGCCTACGTGCACCGCATTGGCCGCACCGGCCGGGCCGGGCGCGACGGCAAGGCGGTACTGTTTATCACCGCCAAAGAACAGCGCATGCTGCGCACCATTGAAAAAGCCATTGGCCAGCGCATCGACAAACATCGACTGCCCAGCTCCGCCGAAATTTCCGAGCAGCGCGTGGCCCAGTTTAAAGAAACCATTGGCGAGGTAATGGACAAGCAGGGGCTGGAGTTTTTCAACCAGCTGGTGCAGGAATGTGCCGATCAATACGAAAAATCTACCACCGAGGTGGCCGCCGCCCTGGCCTTTATGGCGCAAAAAGATCGCCCACTGCAATTGCCCGAAGACAAGCCCCGGCGCGAGCGCAGTGAGCGTAAAGAGCGCAGCGAACGCAGCGAGCGCGATGGCAACAAGGGCCAAAAAGGCCCGCGTGAGCCACGCGAACAGCTTGACCTAAGCGGGGTTGATTGGGTTAATTACCGCCTGGATGTTGGCCGCAGCCACGGCGCCCGCCCCGGCGATATTGTCGGCGCCATCGCCAATGAAGCGGGTATCGACAGTCAGTATATCGGCCGCATTAATCTATACGATGAGCACAGCACGGTGGATTTACCCGAGGGCATGCCCAAGGAAATTTTTGCCCAACTGCGCAAAATGCGGGTGCGTCAGCAGCCCAGTAACTTTAGCATTAACCTAGGTGGCGATAGCGACGCCGAAGCCGGCGAAGGCAAAAGCCCAGGCCGCCGCCGGCCCGGCAAAAAGCCAAGCAAAGCCCGCAAAAAAACCAAGAGCTAATTAGAAGCCAGTAATGAGCCAAGCCAGTACCCCCCCAAGCCGTTTTGACCAGCTCGGCCCGCTGCTGCGCTTGGCCTGGCCTATTTTGATCTCGCAGTTGGCGATCTCGGGCATGGGCGTGGTCGACAGCATAATGGCCGGCGGCGTCAGCCCGGTCGATTTAGCTGGGGTGGCGGTAGCTTTTAGTATTTGGCTGCCGGCACTGATGTTTATTGTCGGTGTCTCCAGTGCCACCGCTGCACTGGTTGCTCGCGCCTGGGGCGAGCGCAATATCGGCGCCGCTCAAGCCCATATTTGGCAAAGCTTGTGGCTGGCGCTGGTGCTGGGCCTGGTGGCCAGTGCACTGATGGGCCAGGCCGACAATATCATGCAGTGGCTGGAGGTTGCGGCCGAGGTTAGGCCGGTGGTTAACGGCTACCTGGAGGCGCTCATGCTTGGCCTACCCGCTGCCGCCATCTACCAGATACTGCGCGCCGCCAGCGAGGGCATTGGCCACAGCAAGCCGGTGATGCAGATTAACCTGCTGGCATTTTTTGCCAATATACCCCTCAACATCGTCTTTATTCACGGCCATTTCGGCCTGCCCGCCCTGGGTGGCGCTGGTTGTGGCTGGGCCACCGCCACGGTGATGTGGCTAAACGCCATTGCCCTGGGTTTGTATATTGCCCGAGCATCTATTTACCAAGAGCTGAACCTGGGCAATAGCCCGACGAGCAGCCGTCGGCCACAGTGGTTAGAGCTTAAACAGCTTATGGCCCTGGGCCTGCCGATTGGCGCTTCGGTGTTTGCCGAAGTGCTGGTATTTACCATTGTCGCCCTGCTGATTGGTAAATTGGGCGCCGAGGTAATTGCCGGCCACCAGATTGCCATGAACGTCTCGGCCATTACCTTTATGCTGCCCCTGAGCATCAGCATTGCCATTACCGTGCAGGTGGGCCAGCGGCTGGGCGCCAAACAGGCCCTGGCGGCCCAGCGCACCTGGCGCCAGGCCCTGGTTTTGGCCACCGCTATCGCGGTCTTTAACGCCACTGTGATGATCAGCTTCGCCTGGCCGATTACCGGCCTTTACACCGAGGTGGATGGCATCCGTGAACTGGCGGTCAGCTTACTGCTGCTGGCGGCGGCCTACCAGATCTCCGATGCCCTACAAGTTGCCGCCGCTGGCGCCCTGCGGGCCTATAAAGACACCCAGGTGACCATGTATATCACCCTGTTTGCCTACTGGCTGATCGGCCTGCCGCTGGGCTATGCCCTGGGTTTGACGCACTTATTTGGTGCGCCATCTGGCCCCTGGGGCTTTTGGCTGGCCCTGGCCATTGCCCTCACCGTTGGCGCCGTCCTCTTGTGCTGGCGATTAATATTGATATCCCGCAAAGAAACCAAAGCCCACCTGGAGTAAATGACCATTAAGTAGCAATTTGTCATTTTATTGTCATGTCTAAGTATCTATAATCCCTACGATTTATTCAGCCCGACCACGGCAAATCAAAAAAGTTCTCAATTAAACTACTTTTATAGAAACTAGGGGGAATTATGGTTGGTATCAACCAGAAGAAGTCACTGTTAGCTGCTGCCATTGGCCTTGCCATTAGCTTTAGCTCCGGCGTATACGCCCAGGAAACCACGTCCGGTATCGCCGGCCTGGTAAGTTCTGAAAGCGGTCAAGCGCTGGCCAATACCCGGGTGACCATTATCCACTTGCCCACCAACACCAAGACCGAGGTGAGCACCAACGCCAACGGCCGTTTTAGTACTCGCGGCCTGAAAGCTGGCGGCCCATACAAGGTTGTTATCGATTCTGACACCCACCAGGACGCCGAGCAGGCCGATATTTACCTGCGCATCGGTGAAACCCTGAAGATTGCCCCACAGCTGCGTGGCATGGGTGAAATGGAAGAAGTGGTGGTTACCGCCGACGCTCTGGCACTGGAGCGCAACAGCGGCACCGGCAGTGTATTTGGCCTAGGCACCCTGGAAAACAGCGCCTCGTTCAACCGCGACCTGAAAGACATCGCGCGCATGAACCCACTGGTTAATATTCGCCCAGGCGCCGACTCTGAAATGTCAGTAGCCGGCAGCAACCCACGCTTTAACAGCCTCACCGTTGACGGCGTTAGCCAGAACGATGATTTCGGCCTTAACAGTAACGGCTACCCCACTCACCGCTCGCCCATTTCGATGGAGTCGATCGAGCAGATTGCAGTAGATATCGCCCCAATTGATTTGCGCTCTACTGGTTTTACCGGTGGCCGAATCAATGCGGTAACCAAGTCGGGCACCAACGAATTCCACGGCTCTATCTTCTACGAAGAGTCATCCGATTCCTGGGCAGGCGGCGTTAACCCCGATACTGGCAGAGACATTGGCTTTGACTTCGAAGAGAAGACCTTTGGTGGCTCCATCGGTGGCCCCATCATCCCCGATAAGCTGTTCTTCTTCGCCTCTTATGAAGAGTACGACTCGCCCGAGAGCCGCACCTGGGGCCCCGCCGGCAGTAACTCGCCCAACCAGTCGAACATTACCCAGGCCCAATACGACGCAGTGCGCGAAATCGCCAAGCGGGTTTACGGTTTTGACTTGGCCGGTCGCAGCGCCGCGATTGAAAACCACGACGAGAAAAGCCTGGTCAAGCTGGACTGGAACATCAGCGACGACCATCGCCTGAGCTACACCTACCAGCTGACCGAAGGCACCAAGACCCGCGCCTACGGTGATGCCAGCTACCGTCTATCGGATGATAGCTATCTGTTTGACGAAAATTTGAACCTGGAGTCCCACAGTGTCGGCATCTGGTCGGACTGGAGCGATAACTTCTCAACTGAGCTGCGCATCGCCACCAAGACTACCGAGAAGCTGTCTACCCCCTTTGACACCTCGATCGGCCAGGTTACCGTTGAAATAGGCCGCGACTCCGTTGTCTTTGGTGGTGAGCGTTACCGCCACGCGAATAAGCTGGTTACCGACGCCAGCAACTACGAGTTTGTCGGTAACTACCTGATGGACGAGCACGAGATCGAAGCCGGCGTAAGCTATGAAGTGCTGGATATCT
>JAOXRV010000754.1 GCA_025800435.1 Cellvibrionaceae bacterium
CCGATCTGCCACCACAGGCCCCCGCCAACGACGAGCTTGGCCCCGCCTCCGCCAAAGGCGCCGCACTTGCCCAGCAGTGGCCGGTGAATGAGCAGGCCTTAGAAGAGGCCGAAAGCTGGCTGATCCAACTGCAATCGCCCGATCTCTGCCAGGCCAAAGAGCATGAGTTTTTCCAGTGGCTGCAAGCCAGCCCCGCCAACCAGGCAGCCTATATTCAGGCCGAGCAGCTTTGGTATTCACTGGGGCATTCACTGGGCCAGAGCCAACACCAAGGCCTCGCTAGCCTCAAGTTAGCGAGCACAGTCAATAACACCAAGCCCAAAGCTAGCCGCAAGGGCTGGCTCGGCCTGGCCCTTGCCGCCAGTCTGTGCCTGGCGCTACTGCTGCCCAGTTTTGGCGGTGGCGAGCACAGTTTTAAAACCGCTACCGGCGAGCAATTGCAATTGAACTTGGCCGATGGCAGTAAGGTACAGCTCAACACCCGCACCGAGCTGGAAGTGGCGCTGGAAGCCGGCCAGCGGATGCTTGAGCTCGATTATGGCGAAGCCTATTTTGATGTACACAGCGACCCCGAGCGACCCTTTATTGTCAAAACACCCGCCGGTTTTGTGCGTGTATTGGGCACCCGCTTTAATATTTACACCGATGCCCACAAGACCGAAGTAACGGTGATCGAGGGCAAGGTCGATGTCAGCACCGGGCGCGCTCTGGGCGAGTTGGCTCAGCTCGACTTTAGCGGCAACAACCTTCTTACCGCCAACCAACAAATTCAGCTGCAGCATCTGCCCAAGAATAAGTGGTTGAGCTTAATACCGGGCCAACAAATACCGGCTAAACGCGGTGAAGTCGTTCAGGTTAACGGCGACGATGTGCTAGCATGGCAGCGTGGAGAAGCCATCTATAATGGCACACAACTGGCGGCAGTCATCGCGGATTTAAACCGTTACTACCCGGGCCAAATTCGCCTGCAAGATGAGGCCCGCGGTACCGATGAAGTGGTTGCAGCACTGCGCCTGGACGACAAACAAGCGGCCCTGGAAGCACTGGCCAACAGCTTTGCACTCGACATTGTCACACTCGCCAATGGCGATGTCGTACTAAAGTAATCGTTCGCCGGCCAACACGCCATCGCAGCAAAATAACAATACATACATAACAATAAAAGACACAAAACAGGTGACGCCGTGTACCGCTGTACTCACCGTGGACAAGCCCCTATTGGCAACCGTTTGGGATACTGGCTTTTGCTGGGCGCGCTCTCCCTGTGTCCAGCTGTCAGCAGCGCCGGGCCCGGTACGCAACGCCTGCATATTCAACTGCCGACACAAAACCTTAGCGACGCCCTACTGCAACTGGCCAAACAGGGCCGCTTTACCATGGCCGCCGCCGCCGGTTTACTAAAGCCGCACACCGCGCCGGCACTCGAAGGCCACTACCCCATCGACCAGGCCCTGAGTATTTTGCTGGCCGGTAGCGGCCTCAGTTTTCACTGGGTTGGCGCCAATAGGTTGGTGATTAGCCCCAGTAAAATCACCCCCACAGCCAAACCTGCGCCGGCGCTGGCCAAGCCAACAAGCGCGCAAACCCTGTTTCGCCCAATTGAAGAGGTGCGCGTTACCGCCCAGCGTCACAACCAAAATTTGCAACAGGTGCCGATCGCCGTCAGCGTTAGCGATAAACACCAAATCGAGCGGGCCAATCTGGTCAAACTCGATGAGATCGCCCAGCGCACTCCGGGCTTAACCATCAGTAATTACAGCCTCGGCCAACCTTCTATTCACCTGCGCGGGGTCGGCTCTAACGACGATGGCGCCGCCATGGATGCCTCCACCGTATTGTTTGTGGACGATGTCTATGTGGGCCGCATCTCAACCATTGACCTGGGCGTATTGGATGTAGAGCGAGTGGAGGTACTGCGCGGCCCCCAGGGCACGCTGTACGGAAAAAATGCCATCGGCGGGGCGATAAAATTAGTGGGCATTGAGCCCAGTGCAGAGAATAGCGGCCAGCTGCGTCTGGGCTTTGGCAACTACCACAGCCAACAGGCCCGGCTGACCTTAAACGGCAGTTTAGACCAACAACAGCAGTGGCTGGGGCGAGTACTGCTCGACCACCAGCAGCGCGATGGCTGGCAGCACAACTTGATCGATCGCGGCGACAAACAAATGGGCGAGCGCAAACACAGTGTGCGCAGTAAATTGGCCTACCGCCCCGATAGCAATTGGCAGCTGCGCTGGAGCTTTGATGCCAGCCGCGACGACCTCAATTCCACCGGCCGTATCCCGGTGGCCGGGCGAGTGCCGCTCAAACTTATTGATAACAGCCAAGCGCCCCAAACCGCAACCGAAATTTTTACCGAGCTAGGCGGCGACTACCGCCACGCCACCAATGATTTACGCGGCTACACCGATCGATTTATCTGGGGCGGCTCACAAAAAATAGATTGGCAGCGGCCGGGGCTCACACTCAATAGTATTAGCGCCTATCGCCACAGCCAGTTCGACTGGCTGGAAGATTCGGCCGGGCTGCCGGCCAGCCGCACCTTGCAGACAGTCGACCTCAATGTACGCGAAAGTTACCGCCAGTACTCCCAGGAGTTTCGCGCCCACTGGCGAATAAACGACAGTTTACAATTGCTCAGCGGCCTGCACTTTATGCGCGAGGATATTCGCCGCCAAGAACTGTATTTTTTTACCGGCTCCCAGGCCCGCTCCAAGCAATTTAATCGCAGCGATAGTGCAGCCCTGTATGGCGAATTACAGTGGGCGCTGGGCGAGCGCGACCACATCAGCTTGGGTGGCCGCCTCAGTTACGATAAAAAAACCCTGCAACAAATCGCCAGCAACGGCGGCGCCCCGGCAATTATTTTGCAAGACTTCGAGGTACAAAGCCACAACAGCTGGCAGGACTTCTCCCCGCGCCTGACCTGGCGCCACCAGCTGCACCCGGAATTTATGTTCTACGCCTCCCTCGCCAAGGGCATAAAGAGTGGCGGCTTCCAGGGGGTTCCCGGTACCTTAGCGGCGGCCCAACAAGTTATCGGCCCAGAGTCGGCCTGGGAAACCCAGCTGGGCTTTAAAACCCTGTGGCGAGATAAACTGCGCTTAAATATTTCCGCCTTTGTGACCGATTACAGCGATCTGCAAGTGTCCCAGTTTCGCACCATCGACAGCTTTGGGGTATTTGAAACCAGCAATGCGGCCTCGGCCAAATTATCCGGGCTGGAGCTGGAATTTGTCTACTCGCCGCTGGCCCAGCTAAGCCTGTCCGGCAGCTACGCCTATTTAAATGCGCGCTACAAGCGCTTCGACGCAAGCAACGGCCAAAACTACAAGGGCAACCGCCTGCGCCAGGCGCCGCAACACAGTTTTAATTTGGCACTGGATTACCAGCAGCGCCTACAGCAAGGCCAACTGCAATGGCACTTGGGCCTGCAATACCAGGGCGAGAGCTACCGCGAGCCCGACAACAGCATCACCATTCACCCATCCTTTACCCTGCTTGACGGCAAGCTCAGCTACCAAGCCGACAACGCCCAGTGGCAGCTGAGCCTATGGGGTAAAAACCTCGCCGATCGGGCGTATATCTCTCACCTGTATGTAATTGGGGGCAATGACTACGCCCTGTTTGGCACGCCGCGTACTTGGGGCCTAAGCCTTCACTACAAGTTATAAGCCGCCTTAAGCCATCACGTTAAAACCCAATAAAAAAACAAGAGGTAAGCCCGCATTCGAGTGTTATATCTGTGCTGCCCCTTGGGCGAGCCATTGTGCGAGCAATAGGTTCTTGACGTGTAAGCAAAATAGTTGCATGTTTAAGCTACCGATAATAATGAAGTAAGCAAAGAGAAGCTGACTATGTCTGATCCTAAGGATCTCAAACGATTGATTCAAAAAAAGAATCGCCTGCGCCTAATTATGGGTACGGTGATTGTGGCCCTGTATTTGGGCTTTGCCCTGGGCTATGGCCCACTGCAACAGCTGTTTGCCAGCAAAATGGGGGACAGCCTGATTCCCTTTGGCCTGGTCTACTTTGTGGGGCTGATCTTTGGCTTTATCGCCCTGGAGCTGGTTTACCTCAAGCTGGTGAAACGCTACGACCCAGACAAAGGGGAGGTGAGCCACTATGCTGAATAAGTTAATTGCGCTGGTCGGCCTGGGCGCGCTGCCCCAACTAACATTGGCCGCCGGCGGCGCCATCGAGGGCGAAATCGAACGCCAGGCGGTCAACCCCACCGCCATCGCCATGTTTGTGGTATTTGTCTGCATCACCCTGTTTATCAGCTACTGGGCCAGCAAGCGCACCAATACCAGCGCCGAATTCTATACCGCCGGCGGCGGTATTAGCGGCCTGCAAAACGGTGCCGCCATCGCCGGCGACTTTATGTCAGCGGCCTCTTTTTTGGGTATTACCGCACTGATCTACGCCACCGGTGTGGATGGCCTGACCCTGGCCCTGGCCGCCTTTGCCGGCTGGCCGATGATGCTGCTACTGCTATCCGAGCGGGTGCGCAACCTGGGTAAAGTAACCTTTACCGATGTGGTGGCCCTGCGCCTGGAGCAGACCAAAACCCGGATTATCGCGGTGCTGGGTTCGGTCTCGGTGGTGGTCATGTACCTTATCGCCCAAATGGTGGGCGCCGGTAAACTGATCGAGCTGTTATTTGGCCTGCCCTATGAGGTGGCGGTTATTATTGTCGCGGTACTGGTGATGGCCTATGTGGCCTTTGGCGGTATGCTGGCCACCACCTGGGTGCAAATTGTTAAGGCCCTGCTGCTGCTGACCGGTATTACCATTATCGGCGTGCTGGTGATGAACAACGTCGGCTTTGATTTTAACCAGCTGCTGCAACAGGCGGTGGATAAACACCCACGCGGTGGCGATATTCTCAGCAACGGCGTGTGGATTGACGACCCGATTCAAATCCTGACCCTGCTAATTTCCATGATGTTCGGTACCCTCGGCCTGCCCCATATTCTGATGCGCCTGTTTACCGTGCCGGATATGGAAGAATCCCGCAGGTCAGCCTTTTACGCCTCGGTGTTTATCGGCTACTTCTTTCTGCTGTTAATTATCGGCGGCTTTGGCACCATTGTGTATGTGATGGGCAACCCCGAGTACACCGATGCGGCCGGCAAGTTACTTGGCGGCGGCAATATGGCGGCCATTCACCTATCCCACGCGGTCGGCGGCGATTTGTTAATGGGCTTTATGTCGGCGGTGGCCTTTGCCACTATCCTCGCGGTGGTGGCCGGTTTAACCGTGGCTGGCTCGGCCGCCATCTCCCACGATCTGTACGCCGAGGTACTGTGTAAAGGCAAGCCAGACCCGGATAAAGAGATCCGCCTAACCCGTATCGTTACCCTGGTATTGGGCTTGCTGGCGGTAGGCCTGGGCATTATCTTCCAGGAGCAAAACGTCGCGGTAATCGCCACCCTACCCATGGTGGTGGCGGCCAGTGTCAACCTGCCGATTTTACTGCTGTCCTTGTATTGGTCCAAGCTGACCACCCGCGGCGCGGTGGCCGGTGCGGTGGTGGGCTTTGTCTCGGCCGTTGGCCTGATTATTATCGGCCCTAAAGTCTGGGTGGATATTATCGGCTTTGAAAAAGCCCTGTTCCCCTACGACTACCCGGCCCTGTTCACCATGCCGGCAGCCTTTATCGCCATTTGGTACTTTTCCATCAGCGATAACAGCCAGCGCGGCCAAGTTGATCGAGACTGTTTTGAAGCCCTGGTGCTGCGCTCAGAGACCGGGCGCCAATAACAACTTTGCGGCTGCCATCCCCTGGCAGCCGCC
Source organism: Cellvibrionaceae bacterium (assembly GCA_025800435.1). Taxonomy (GTDB): domain Bacteria; phylum Pseudomonadota; class Gammaproteobacteria; order Pseudomonadales; family Cellvibrionaceae; genus Pseudoteredinibacter. Next base: position 5,800 of record JAOXRV010000754.1, read on the forward strand.
CCTTCTCCTCAAAAAATCGTCACTTTTCACCTAATAATTAGCCTTATTCCTCCTTCCATCGCATTCTTCTGTGGTAAAGTTCTAATGCCTTTGACTCAGATGTATCGAGAATGCCTCCTTATCAAGTACTTATACTGACGGATAAAGAGGATAGGGATTTCCGCAACAGCGCCGAGCTTCACTTTAGCCAGGCGAATATCGACACTGCCACAGCCCCCGCTGAACCGGTAGACGCACTGTTGTTGCCTGGCGAAAACATCGATCGGCCATTACACCAACTGCGCAGCGGCCAGTGGCACTGGCCAGCGGATATACCCGCTTTTACCCTGGGTAAAGCCCACCCCCTAGCCGACGGCGACTATACCCAGCTGAGTGAGCAACTGGCCAACTGGTTAACGCAATACCAACAGCGCCGGGCCCAACTGGCCCAGCTGCCCGAGGCCATCGCCCCATTGGAGCGGTTTTTACAATACGCCTGGCCCAGGCCCGGCTTTACCCTACGAGCCCAGTGGCAACTGAGCCAGCACAGCAATTACCACTACCCAATTCTGCGCGCTTTGGGGCTGGACGATGAGCAGCGCCTCTTGCAGCAGTGGCAACAACAAGAGGTACTGGAAAGCACCGAATTGCTCGACCGGGTGCGCCAGTGCCCCCACTGCCACAGCGAGCAAATTAACTTTGTCGACACCTGCCCCAGTTGCAAGAGTATCGATATCCACAGCACCATTGCGCTGCACTGTTTTACCTGCGGCCACGTCGGTGAACAGCGCCAGTTCCAGCAGGATAATGCCCTGCGCTGCCCCACCTGTTTAACCCAGCTGCGCCATATCGGTGTGGATTACGACCGCCCGCTAGAGCGCTTTGCCTGCAATAGCTGCCAGCAGCGCTTTATCGAAGGCGAGGTGGTGGGCCGCTGCCCCAATGGCCACGCCAGCAATCCATCGGAGTTGTTAGAGCGGCGTATCTACCACTATCGACTGGGCCCTGGGGCCGATCAATTTGCCAGCAGCGGCCGGGTATTTGATAACCGCGCCCTGCAGTGGGGGGAATCGGTCTCGCTGGAAAACTTTAGCTGGCTGCTGCGTTGGAACAATGCCAGCGCCAGGCGCCACCGGCACCAGCACCTGCTGTTATTTTTAAACTGGGCGGGTATTGGCCAGGCCATTG
>JAOXRV010000762.1 GCA_025800435.1 Cellvibrionaceae bacterium
AAATGGCCAGCATCACAAGCCGAACCGCCGTTGCCAGCGGTTAGCAGGCGGCCGCCTTGCTGATAGCTAGTGGCGATGAGCTTTGCGATAGCGATTAGTTTGTCGCCATTGTCTGCGAAAAAGCGGGTTTTGACCGCTTGGCTTTGGCGCACCTTTTGCGCCACGGCTTCTTGCAATGCAGCGGTTTTGTCCACTGGTTTGGCCGGTGTATCGGACGCCATGAAGGGATAGAGCGCATTTAAGAGCGCATCGTTATCTGTTTGGCTCATGGCGAAACCTGCCCAGTGTCGGTGTTGGTCATCGCCGCTAACTCCTCTTGTAGCTCGCCCAGTTCTGCCAGTATCTCAAGGGTGCGCTGGGCTTCCTCTTCATCGATCAAGCTCATGGCAAAGCCCACATGAACGAGTGTCCAGCGGCCAACTAGCGTGTTCCAGTCGCCATCTTCTGGTGCTACGCAAGCTAAGTTAACCTCGCGCTTGACGCCCGATACATTAACGAGACCTGCTTGCTCCTGCGCATCAACAATTGCGATGATCTGGCCGGGAATTCCAAGACACATAACTCTGCCTCTTACTCTGTGTGTTCGTTTGTTTGGGTGCTCTCAGATGCGGGATCAGCCCGCTCCATACCGTAGCGCTCGAGTTTTGAACGCAGCCCTACACGGGATAGGCCCAGCTCTTTGGCGGCACGGCTTTTATTCCAGTGGTGGCGCGCCAATGTTGCCTTGAGAATACGCTGCTCCAACGCTTCGACACGCTCTTTTAGCGAGCCATCCAGACCATCGAGCAGATCGATCTCTTGCGTTTCGGTGCGG
>JAOXRV010000321.1 GCA_025800435.1 Cellvibrionaceae bacterium
CTGCCAATGCTGGTGCGGCTAAACAGCTGGGAGGCCTCTGCCTCGGCGGCACTGGGCCACTGGGTACATCTCGAATGCCGGTGGCCTCAATCACTATCGCGCCGGGTTGGCCTTCGGCAAAGCGGCGGTACCAATCCAGCACATCGTCGGTGACATAGCCCTCCTCGCTGGCGCGCCAGGGCACCATAGCCGGTATCCAGGTGCGGCTACTCAGTTCTAGGCTGCCAATGCTGGTGCGGCTAAACAGCTGGGAGGCCTCGGCCTCGGCGGCACTGGGCCAGCCCTGTTGCAGGGGGTGGTATTTAATACGCTGGGGGGGCTTCCACATAGTGCCACCAAAGATTTACCAGTAAAAATATTACGCGTAATGTTACACGATCAGGCCGCTGCTTTCCAGCTTGCGCAGGCGCCGCAGGCAGGGGGTTTGAACCCGGGTCCCCAGCCAGCTAGAATAGCCAAAATTCAAATTAGGCCGTTAACTTGATCAGCAGCATCGACCCCCAGGCACAGCAGTCCTCGGCCCTAGCCGGCGTTGAGCAATTACTCGGCGAATTTCAAAAAAAGCGCCCCCTGCGCGGCGGCTCATTAATTATTACCGTGTTTGGCGATTCCATCTCCCAGCACGGCGGCTCGGTTTGGCTGGGCAGTTTGATCGATGCCCTAGAGCCCTTTGGCATGAACCAGCGCCTGGTACGCACCTCGGTTTACCGTTTGATACAAGAGGGCTGGCTGGACTCCACCCAGGTGGGGCGGCGCAGCTATTACCGCTTTACCGAATTTGGCCTGCGCCAATACCAAAAGGCCGCCCGCCGAATT
>JAOXRV010000777.1 GCA_025800435.1 Cellvibrionaceae bacterium
CGCTGAGCATCATCGAGTTATTCAGAGCTGCCCTAGTTCTGGCCTAAGTTAAACTTAACCAACATTTGGTTTAATTCACGCGATAGGCCCAGCAGCTTTTCGCTAATCTCTTTGCCGCGTACCGCATCGTCGCTAGACTGCTCGGCCACTTCGGCAATACGGGTAACATTTACGTTAATATCGTCGGCGGCATTATTTTGCTTTTTCGCCGAGTCGGCAATTTGAATATTAAGGCCATCCAGCTCTTTGATTTGTCCGGTAATCTCGGTTAGCAAATTTGCCACGGCTTCAACGTCTTCGGCCTTTTCATGGGCTTGTTCACGTACCTGATTCATCGAGCCGACCGCACCTTTAGCGTCTTCCTGTAAGGCAACGATGGTGCCCTGAATTTGGTCGATGGAATCGCGGGTACGATTGGCCAACTGACGCACCTCGTCGGCCACCACCGCAAAACCACGGCCCTGGGCACCAGCGCGGGCCGCCTCAATGGCGGCGTTTAAGGCAAGCAAATTAGTCTGCTCGGCAATACCGGTAATCACTTCTAGCACGCCACCGACCTCTTCGGTTTTTTGGCTGAGCTTCTGTATTTTTTCCGCATTGCCCTCAACCTCGTCGCGCAGCTCAAAAATGCCGGTCCGGGTTTTATCTACCAGCTCCAGACCCTGGGAGGCATTGGCACTGGCCAGCTCTGATTTCCCTGCTGCGCTCTGGGTATTGGCGGTGACCTCATTGGCGGAGGCGTCCAGTTCATTGATGGCGGCGGCAACGCTTTCGGTGCCGTGCTTTTGGGTGAGCACCGCATCCATGGTTAGGGAGGCGATATCGTCCACGCTTTGGGCCGAGCCGACCAGCTGGTCAGTGGCCTTGGAGACTTCTAAAAAGCTGTTCTTAAACTTGCCCAGCATACTATTGATGGCCACCACCACTGCGCCAACCTCATCCTGGTGGCGAATGGGTATCTCGCGGCTCAGATCCATTTCCTGCTCAACTTTATTGATGGTGCCCTTCAGACGCAATAGGCGGCTCAGGATAAGCCGCTGGAACACCAGGCACAGCAGCACAAAACATATAATCGTCAGCCCCAGTTGCAGGGCCGCCGCCTTGGCGGTGGAGGCGATAATTTTATCGTCCACTGCGGCCAGGTCATAACTGAGCTTGACCGCCCCGAGTACCTCGCCCTCCTGAGCCTGGTGGCAAGCCAGGCAATTGGTGCCGTGATAGTCCTCCAGAGCCAACACTGGCATCACAAATTCCAGCACATGACTGTCTTCGCTTTGCTGCATCCGAAAGCCGCGCTCGCCTCGCAGTGCCGCCTGTTCAAACTCATCCCGGGGGGCCTGGTCATCATAGCCCTTGCCGTAAACTTCGACGGTTTTGGGGGCGCGAATAATACGCGCCTCGACCATACTTTCCTGGGCGAGTATTTTTTCTTGAATAATATTGCGGCTAGCCATCGAGCCGGTCAACATCATGGTGTTGACCGAGTCAAAATAGTTTTCCGCCATACCCTCAAGGTTGGTCTTCACCAAATCTTCAGCTAGGGCTCGCTCATCGTAATAAAAGAACACCACGGTTGCAGCCAGTAAAACTGTAGCAATCACCGCCAGGGCCAAATACACTTTGGCTGCGAGAGAAAAGGGCTTGCTCATAAAGGTCCACCAAGAACATCATTTCCATATCGCCCCTACTATCGGCCGCGGCGCCTAAGTTCTTGAGAAAATTTGAAGACATTGGGCAACAAAATCATATAAAGCGCACAGCTGTTTGTTTTTTATCCCTTTTGCCTAAATAATCACACTAGCCCCGGGGCCTACCATCCTTAACAGCTTAGTCCTATAATGCAATTAATCATAAAACAAGTCCTGCAATAAGGCCGCTGTTCACGGGCCAATAATAACGGCAACAAACAGGAAGCTAGTGATGAAGACTACCCCAGAGGCCCTCTGCCGGGCCTATCGCGAACAGGGTTTTTTTGCTGAGCGCCGCCTGCACGATCTGCTCTATGCCACCGCCGAAGCCAAACCGGACACTATCGCCCTGGCCGACCCCCTCAACCGAGCAGACCTGACCGGCCAGCCGGCCCAGAGCCTAAGCTATAAAATCCTGATTGAGAAAATTGAAGCCTTGGCCGCCGGCCTGGCCCAGCAGGGCCTTGGCAAAGACAATATTGTGCTGGTACAACTGCCCAATATTGTCGACCTATTGCTGCTGTATATGGCCTGCTCGCGCCTCGGCGCTATTATTAGCCCGGTGCCCATGCAGTATCAAAAGCACGAGCTGGCGGATATTCTGCCAATACTGCAGCCGCGTATGGTGGTGGGCCTAAGCCAGTTTAAGGGCCAAGACCAGAGCACCCCAATGGCCCACGCACTGCAACACTGCGCCGGGCAGCTGAGCAACCCCCCCAGCTATATCGCAGTTGGCCCCGAACAGCCCAGCGCTTGTATCGACTTTGAGGCCATTATTGCCCAGGGCCGGGGCTCCGACACCCTGGCCCAGTACGATCGCAAGGTGGCTGTCAGCGCCGACGATATCGTCACCATCTGCTGGACCTCGGGCACCGAGGGTGTGCCCAAAGGCATACCCCGCTCGCATAATCACTGGCTCTGTATCGGCCGGGCCACCTTTGAGGGCAATAAGCTGCAAGACGGTGAGAACCTGCTCAATCCCTTTCCGTTTATCAATATGGCCTCTATCGGCGGCCTGATGATGAGCTGGCTATACAGCCGGGGCAAGCTGGTATTGCACCACCCGATGGATTTACCGGTATTTGTGCAGCAGCTAATTCAGGAAGAAATCAGCTACACCCTGGCGCCGCCGCCTCTGCTAAACAATATTATTAAGCACCCAGAGATGCTGCCGCCGGGCGCCCTGGATAAGGTGCACACCATTGGCTCGGGCTCTGCCCCTTTGGATGACTGGATGGTGGCGGGCTTTAAGCAGCAGCACAATATTGAGATTGTGAACCACTTTGGTTCCAACGAAGGGGTGAGCATGACCTGCGGCCCGGATGAGACCACCGAGCCCGGCCAGCGCGCGCGCCTGTTTCCGATTGCCAATAAGCGCATGCAGTCGCGCCTGTGCCACCCGGAAACCGGCGTGCTGATC
>JAOXRV010000117.1 GCA_025800435.1 Cellvibrionaceae bacterium
TATTGCTAATAAGAGGTTTAAACTGTTCTTTTAAGCATGCCCGAATAATTGATCTGCTGGGACCTTTAGGCCCGATCAGAGCACTTATCAATACACTGGTATCCACCACCAATCTTTTGTCCATGAAGGAATGGTGGCATATATGCCACCATGGGTCAATTATTGATCAGGTGGGGGCTATCCTTCTCGCGGCCGCTTGGCCAAATACATCACCGGCACAAACAACGGCCGTGTGTGGGAAGCGGGAGCTGAGTGCAGTAGGCAAGCACAATTTGCATGGTTAAGTACTCACTCGCTACTTGGCCGGTGCTGGCGTTTGGCGGCCCACTTTAGGAAACTATGTCCGCATAGCGGTCGATGGCCGATACTACCTCGCTTGATGCGGCCTGAATCTTTTTTATCACCTCGCCGGTCTGATTGGCCAATTCCACCCCGCGGGTCGCTTGGGCGAGGGTCTTTTCCATGCTGTTTGAAGCGGCGGTTGTATCCTCTTGAATGGAGTGGATCATGGTTGAGATTTCAGCGGTAGACTGGGAGGTGCGTG
>JAOXRV010000798.1 GCA_025800435.1 Cellvibrionaceae bacterium
ATACACCCTGCCAGCGGTGTCGCCGCTGGCCTTTGATACTGGTATTCGACCAGGGACTGGTCGAATATAAATTGAGAAGCTCGCCTGGCTTGCAAGGGGCAGCCCAAGCTTAATGATAATGCCAGATTAAGGGATAGCGCCATCAAACCACTGTTTAATAAGGGTCCCTCCAAAACTCTGCGCGCCTTTAGCCTCGCGGGGCTGGCCTTGGCCCTGATTTTGGCCTCCAGTTTTTCAAGCAGCTCGCTAGAGCCTGTCAAAAGTCGGCTAGACAGTTTAACCGTGGGATTTTACTGGCTGACCGATATTCCCAGCCGCATCGGCAATTGGTTTGACGATTCTCTAGTTTCACGCGAAGACCTGCTTGAAGAAAACCGCTCACTCAAGGGCGAGCTGTTGATTTTACAGCGCAAACTGCAGCAGTACGCTACCCTCGCCGCCGATAATGCCCGCTTGCGCCAATTGATGAACTCGGCTGAGTTAATTCACGATCGGGTGCTAATTGCCGAGCTGATCGGTATTAGCCCAGACCCTACCGAGCAAGTGGTGGTGGTTAATAAGGGCAGCGAGCAGGGGGTGTTTGTGGGCCAGCCGGTGCTGGATGCCTACGGCCTGATGGGCCAAGTGGTCGAAGTGAACCCCTATTTTAGCCGGGTGTTGCTGATTACCGATACCAGCCACGCCCTGCCGGTGCAAATCAATCGCAACGGTGTGCGCGCGGTGGCCGAGGGCGGCGGCGATTTATACGAGTTAAAACTGCGCCACGTCTCCAACACCGTGGATATCAAAGTGGGTGATTTACTGGTCAGTTCGGGCCTGGGCCAGCGTTTTCCGGTGGGCTATCCGGTGGCCGATGTGGTCTCCATTCTGCACGACCCGGGCAGGGCTTTCGCCACGGTTATCGCCCGCCCCAAGGCCCAGCTCAACCGCAGCCGCCACGTGCTGTTGGCCTTTAGTGGTAAAAACAGCCGCGAGCAGCTGCTCGGCGGCAGCCGACGCAGCGAGCCCAGTTTGCCGAGTATCGGTGGAGAGACGCCTTAATGCAGGCCCAACGCCCCAGGGCTCGCTGGATTATCCCGCTCAGCTACGGGCTGATGCTGGTGTTGATGGTCTACCCCTTGCCCATGGGTTACCGCTGGCTGCGGCCGGAATTTGTCGCCCTGCTCAGTATCTACTGGGTTGTACGTCAGCCCGCCCAGCTCGGGGTGGGCTTGGCCTTTGGGGTGGGACTGTTGCAGGATCTGGTTCAGGGCAGTGTCGTCGGCCAGCACGCGCTGGCGCTGGTGATGACAATTTACGTTTGTCAGCTATTGGTGCAGCGTCTGGGCAACTACGGCCTGCTGTATCAAATGCTGTGGATATTCGCCTTAATAGTCTTGCACGAGTTATTTTTGTTGTGGATTAGCATGTTGATCGGGCGCGAGGTCCGGATGGTCTATTTCTGGGGGCCGGCGCTGATGTCGGCGCTGATGTGGCCGCTGCTGTCCCACCTGATGGATAGAATACGCTGGTATTGGCGCATGGCCTAATCCAGCCGCCGCCCGCAGTCGCAAACTGTTATAATCGCCGCAAATTCGTGCGTGCAGGCAAACTATGGCAGTAACACTCTATTTGGCATCCCAGTCACCCCGTCGAGCGGCGCTATTGGCCCAGGTGGGGGTGCCCTTTCAAACCCGCCCGGTGGATATCGACGAAACCCCACTGGCCGGCGAAAGCCCCGATGACTACCTAGAACGCATGGCCCTCGGCAAGGCCCAGGCGGCCCAGGCCGAGCTGGCCGCAGAAGGACTGGCGCTGGACACCGCGGTGCTGCTGGCGGCGGATACTATCGGTGAATTAGACGATAAAATACTGGTGAAGCCCCGCGACCGCCAGCACGCTTTTAGCATGCTTGAGAGTATGGCTGGGCGCAGCCATACGGTGGCCACCGGAGTGTGCGTATTAAAAGGGGATAAATGCCATTACCTGGCGGTCAAAACCCAAGTACATATGGCCGCAATTAGCGCCGAAGATATTCGGCTCTATTGGGATACCAAAGAACCCTGGGACAAAGCGGGCGGCTATGCCATTCAGGGTTATGGGGCGGTGTTTGTGGACGCCATCGAAGGCAGCTACAGTAATGTGGTGGGGCTGCCACTGGCGCAAACCATCTCTGCCCTGCGTGAATTTGGTGTCGATATCTGGCAGCTCCAGCAATAAGGAATAACCGTGAGCGAAGAACTATTGGTCAATGTTTCCCCCACGGAAACCCGAGTGGCCCTGATTGAAAACGGCTTTGTGCAAGAGGTGCATATCGAGCGCAGCCAATCCAAGGGCTATGTCGGTAATATTTACAAGGGCAAAGTGGTGCGGGTGTTGCCGGGTATGCAGGCGGCATTTGTGGACATTGGCCTGGCGCGGGCCGGTTTTATTCACGCCACCGATATTGCCCCTCTGGATGAAGAGGGAATGGAGGCCAGAGTTACCGAGGTGGCGGATATTCGCTCGCTGGTGCGCGAAGGCCAAGCACTGATTGTGCAGGTTACCAAAGACCCGATCGGCAGCAAGGGTGCGCGCCTTACCACCCACCTGTCGGTCTCGGCTCGGTTTTTGGTGTATATGCCCTATACCCGCCACACCGGCATATCGACCCGGATCGAAGATGAACAAGAGCGCGAGCGCTTAAAAGCTCTGGTGAAAGAGGTAGACGCCGAAATTTGTGAGGGCCGAGAGGGCGAGGGTCAAGAGGGTGGCTTTATTGTACGCACCGTGGCCGAAGGGGTTGAGCGCGAAGAGCTGGCAGCGGATATTATCTTTCTCTACCGCCTGTGGCAGGATTTAGAAAAAAAAATCAAAGCCAGCAAGGCCCCGGCCACCGTGCACCAAGATTTGCCGCTGTTTATGCGTACCCTGCGCGACCTGGTCAAGGTGGATATGGAAAAGCTGCGCATCGACTCGCGCGAGGTTTACGGCAAGATGCGCGATTTTGCCGAGGAATACGCGCCCGAGATCTACCGTAAAATTGAACACTACCCGGGTGAGCGGCCGCTGTTTGATCTCTACAGTGTGGAGGAGGAAATCCAGCGCGCCCTGAGCGAAAAAGTACAGCTAAAGTCAGGCGGCTATCTGATC
>JAOXRV010000801.1 GCA_025800435.1 Cellvibrionaceae bacterium
ATACCACCATCTCGCCGGACTGCCAGCCCGAGGTGCGCTGATCTAACTCTTCTAGGCCGGTGGAAAGGCCGGTGATATCACTTTCGGAGCGAAACAGCAGGTCGATTTTTTCAACCGTGGTTTTAAGCAGATCATTGGCACCGATAAAGCCCCCCTCTTTGGGGCGCTCCTCGGCAATTTGGGCCACCTTGCGCTCGGCCAGCTGCAATAGGTCGTCCGAATCCATCCCCGCCGGGGCCAGGCTGGAGCGGGAGATCTCACCGGCGGCGCCAATCAGCTGGCGCAGGGTGGAGCGCTCGCGCACGATATGGGCGTAGGCGGCAATATTGGCGGCGCTGGCGGTATTGTTAACCAGCTCGGTCAGGTAGTGCAGGCCGCCACAGCGCTCCAACTCGTCATAGCGCTCCAGCTCCTCGCCCACGGTAATAATATCCAGGGGTTTTTCGGCCGCCACCAGCTCGGACATGCGCAGGAAGATCAGCTTGTGCACTTCGCTGTAGAAGTCTTTTTCGGCCAGAAGCTCGGCCACCGCATCGAATTTGAGGCTGTCTAGCAGCAGCCCGCCCAGCACCGCCTGTTCCGACTCCTGGGAGTGGGGCAGTTCAACGGTTGCGGCTTGATCATTGCTGGGGCTGGGATAGCTTTCGGACATAGATTGCACGGTTTGGGGCGGTTTTAATAGAGCCCCACAGTCTATGCAAAAAAAGGGATTTAAGCCACTTCTATTGGCCGGCCATCCGGTTATTTTACGACCAACTTCTAAGGTTCTACTGGCAACCCCACCATTCTTAAGCAGGAATTCGACTGGGCGCCCTAGAGGCCAACCAGGCTTGGTTTTATAGTGGCCGCTTTAGCGATCACAAGGACTTCAAAATGGCCATCTTAGGGATTGATTTGGGCACGACCAATAGTGCCTGTGCCGTGTGGACCGACAAAGGCCCACAGCTAATACCCAACCGCCTGGGCCAGGAACTCACTCCCTCAGTGGTTCATATCGACAGCAGCGGTCAAATCAGTATCGGCAAAGTTGCCAAAGAACACCTCATCACCACCCCCGGCAACACCATCGCCTTTTTTAAGCGCCTGATGGGCAGCGAACACAAGGTGCAATTGGGCGAGCAAATGCTCAGCGCCGAAGAATTGTCGGCACTGGTGCTCAAAGGCTTGAAGGAGGATGCCGAGACCCACCTGGGCGAAACAATTGAAGAGGCGATTATTAGTGTGCCGGCCTATTTCAGTGGTGCCCAGCGCTTAGCCACAAAACAGGCCGGTGAGCTAGCCGGGCTGAAGGTGCGCCGCCTAATTAACGAACCCACCGCCGCTGCCCTGGCGTTTGGACTGCACCAAGAAAAAGAGGGTCACTTTCTAATTCTCGATATCGGCGGCGGCACCTTTGATGTGACCCTAATCGAGTACTTTGACGGCATAATGGAAGTACATGCTTCAGCCGGCGACAACCACCTGGGCGGCGAAGATTTTATCGACAACTGCATCCACGCCGCGCTTAAAGGTGCCGAATTAAAACCCGACAAAATCACCCCCAAAGAGCTCGAACTATTGCGCAATCAACTGGAGCTGGCCAAGTGCCAGCTGACACCCAGCTTTAATGAAACCATTGTGTTTCAAGGCAACGGCCAGAGCCACCAATTCCAATTTAACAACAACTGGTTTACCGATGCCTGCGCCAGCTTGCTGCTGCGCGCGCAACAACCCATCCGCCAAGCACTCAAAGACTCCGGCATTTTGGCCGCCAATATTAGCGAGGTAATTTTAGTCGGCGGCAGCAGCCGCCTGGCCCCCTTTCGCAGCTTGGTCGGTAAAATGCTGGGGCGCATCCCGGCCAGCCATATCAATCCGGACACCGCCATCGCGCTGGGCACAGCGGTGCAAGCTGGGCTAGTGGCCAAAGACCAGGCGCTGGATGATGTGGTGCTGACCGATGTCTCCCCTTACACACTGGGCATTGGCATTGTTAACCGCGACAACCCCAAGAAGGGCGATTACTTTTTGCCAATTATTGAGCGCAACACGGTAATTCCCTGCAGCCGGGTGCAAAGCATTTGCACCGCCGCAGACAAACAGACCATAGTTCAAGCCGATATCTATCAGGGCGAGAGCCCCTACGTTACCAAAAATATTCAAGTCGGCAGTGTCAGCGCTGAGGTACCCAAGGGGCCAGCGGGCCAAGAATCTCTGGATGCGCGCATTAGTTATGATGTTAACGGCCTGATCGAAGTTGAACTCAAGGTTCATTCCACCGGCAAAACTGCCCGCACTGTCATCGAGCAGTTTAGCGGCCAGCTCAGCCAAGCGCAGGTAGACAACAGCCTGGCCAAACTGAGCAAACTTAAATTTCACCCTCGTGAACAGGAAGACAACCGCGAGCTGGTGGCCAGGGCCGAGCGCCTGTACGAATCTGAGCTGGGCTCACAGCGCGATTATATTTTGCAAATGCTGCGTCATTTTGAACAGGTACTGGAGAGCCAAGACCCGCTCAAAATTGAGAAGGCCCGACAGGAGATTGACCAACAGCTGCAACAAATAGAGCGGCAAGGGCTATAGCCATGGGCTTGTTACAGCTACCAGCAGGGGCCGGCTTGCGCGATATCAAGCGGGCCTATGCCAAGATTTTAAAAACCATTGACAGTGAGACAGAGGCGGATAAATTTCAGGCCTTACGCGACGAGTACGAGCAGGCTATTTATTGGGCCAAACATGGGCAACAAAGCGATTACAACACCGGCATCAATGCTAGCTTCGCCACTGAGCCCGAACCTGAGCCCGAACCTGAGCCCGAGCCTGAGCCTGAGCCAGAAGCAGAACCCGAGCTAAACCCAGATCTAACACAGACCCAAGAAGAGCCAGAACCGCGGATTCCACTGCTGCACACAACCGTCGAGGAAGTAGCGAAGACCGAGACAAAAACAAAGCCTATAGCACCACCTGAAATCAGTATCGTGGTGGAAAAGTTTCGGCGCGTTATCAACACCCAGCACGCCAAACGCCAAGCTGCCGACTGGGATATTATTGACTCGCGCACCCTATGCCAACACCCCGACTACCAGCAGGCACTGAGCGAGCAGGTTTGGCAAATTGTATGCGAATCTCAGGATCAAGCAGTCAACTGCAGGCCCCTAATTAGCAGAGTCGAGCTAAGTCAGTTAAACCAATTGTTTCTGTGGTCAACGTTTCTGCCAGACCCTATGCTCGACCCCAAACACCCAGTGCAATATATCTACGAGCAGCTGCAAACTATCGGCCAAGCAGAGCTAAACAAATCTAACAGCCTCTACGCCGATTGGGGCAGCGAAGTAGAATTACTGCACCGCCAAGCACGTGAGTTAAAGCCAAACCCACTGCTGCCGATTGGCTTACTTGCGGCTTATATAGGCGCACTTATACTGCCCCATTACCTCGGCTTAACACAGGGTATCGCTTGGCAAGACCTACTGCTTTTTGGCTCTACCAGCCTGCTGTTTTGGTGCTTGCGACACGTTATTTACGGGCGCTATTTAAAAGTAAAAGCGGCAATCAAAAAAGCCGAAAAGGCAGAGAAAACACAAGCCAAAACCGGTATCGACTGGGGCAGCCTCTGGTTTGTTTTCTGGGTGGTAGTGATCGTCGCTGGCGTGGCTACTGGTTTTTTCAGCCCCGCAATTATCGGCATTTGGGCTTTAGCATTTTTTATACGCTGGCTATTTTCGAAATAGCTTCTCGCCAAACACCAACCACAAAAAAAGCCCGCCTAGACAAAACCTGGGCGGGCTTTTTTACTGCCATGCAGTAACGACTACTCAGCAACCCTTATTCAGGAATTACGTTCAGAGTAATCGCCTGGGTTACTTCGGCGTGCAGCTGAATATCAATCTGGTATTCACCTACTTCGCGCAGTACACCTTCGGGCAGTTTAACTTCAGACTTGGCCACTTCAGTGCCAGCCTTGGAAACCGCATCGGCGATGTCGCGAGTACCGATAGAACCAAACAACTTACCTTCGTCACCAGCGTTGGCTTCGATGGTAACCACCAGCTCGTTAAGCTTCTCAGCGCGCGCTTCAGCGGCGGCTTTCTTCTCAGCGGCGGCAGCTTCCAACTCGGCGCGACGCGCTTCGAAGTCAGCAATGTTTTCTTTGGTGGCAGGTACAGCTTTACCCTGTGGTACCAGGTAGTTGCGGCCAAAACCGGCTTTAACATCAACGCGGTCGCCGATACCACCTAGCTTACCTACTTTTTCGAGCAGAATAACTTCCATCTCGTTTACCCTCTTTTGTTAGGGGTGCCTAGCTGTTTTGAGCCAGGCGCCCACGAAAATCAAACCACGAATCCAGAACCGCGATGGCCACCAGCGCCAGTGCGATCGGGCTTGCGAAGACCAGTGCAAAATACATCAGCACTAGCCACTGCACACCCATTTGCCTTTGTTTAATCAGGCAGTGCACAACGGCGATACCAACCAGCAACAGAGGAAAGGCGAATAGATTGGCCCAGATACCGTAATCGCCGCCCTTGCTAAAGCAATAGGCTGCGCTGGCCAGGCAAATCAATACGCTGCCGCGGCCGATACGCAGTTGGTGAAACTCCTGCTGAAAACCACCGGGGTTGTACAACAGGGCCTGCCACCAGCGCGCCAACAATAGGCTGGCGATACTGCTCAGGGCCAGCACATAGGCAATTAAGCCCAGTGCAAACAGCTGGCCCGGGGCGGCGAGGGTTTGTCCCTCTGGCCCCTGGGCCTGTATTTCCTCAAATAAGTTTCCGAGCACTTCGACCAAACCGGTCACCGGGTCGGGCACCACTTGGCCCAGCACTAAGCTGGCGCCAGAGGCCAGTGCCACCATCCCCATCACGGCTGCCGCCCAGGAAACAGTGCGGCGCAACAACAGCGCAACCGCAAACACCAACAACACGCTAATAAGCGAAACCAGGGCCATTAAGGGCCCAAGCTCACTGACAAGCAATGCCGTCAGCGCTGGTAATATCGCCACCAACAGTATTAAAGTACCGTCGTTGGCGCCGCGGCGCAGTGTGACTAAAGCCACAGCGGCCGGGCTAATCAGTGGAAACCAGCTCCCGATAAGAGCTACCACTGCCGCCTGCACGCGGCCTCGCATAATAAAATCAGCTAGGGCGCGCACAGGGCTTCTTATTCGTGACTATCGGTGTAAGGCAGCAGGGCCAGGTAGCGGGCGCGCTTGATAGCGCTGGCCAGCTGACGCTGATACTTGGCCTTGGTACCGGTAATACGGCTTGGAACAATCTTGCCAGTCTCAGAGACGTAGGCTTTGAGAGTATCCAAATCTTTATAGTCGATCTGCTTAACGCCTTCGGCGCTAAAACGGCAGAACTTACGACGACGGAAAAAACGTGCCATGATTCAGTCTCCTTATTCTTCGCCGGCAGCTTCGCCAGCTTCTTCAGCGGCGGGCTTTTCAGCAGCTTCGGGGGCGGGCTTTTCGGCGCGCTCTTCACGACGGTCGTCGCGACGCTCACGCTGCTCACCGCGTGGCTTGCGCTCACGCTGCTCTTTATCGGCTTTAGCGATAGGAGATTCTGCAGTAACGGCTTCGTCGGTGCGAATAACCATGTTGCGCAGAACCGCATCGTTGTAGCGGAAGTTAGTGGTCAGCTCTTCCAACGCCGCTTCACCACACTCTACGTTCATCAGTACGTAGTGAGCCTTGTGAATCTTGTTGATGGAGTAAGCTAACTGGCGACGGCCCCAGTCTTCCAAGCGGTGTACCTTACCGCCATCGGCTTCGATGGTGGCAGTGTAACGCTCGACCATGCCGGGTACCTGCTCGCTCTGGTCTGGATGAACCAGAAATACAATTTCGTAATGACGCATAGTTGCTCCTTACGGGTTAAGCCTGCCATGGGTGAAAACCCCGGTCAGGCAAGGAGGCGGCCATATTTTCATTGTGGATCAATAACTTAGCTAAAAGCACCGAACCACTACCCCTGGCCAGACAATTAAGGGGCGCGAAATTATATGCAAAGCCCCAACAAAGATCAAACATTAACCCCCGCTTAGCCCCAGCGGCCAATGGCGGGGGCCGCTATCTGGGCAAATGACGCCCCCGCCTCGATCCGCTAAGATTGGCGGCTGGACAACCACCACAACAGCAAGAGATGCGACCATGACAGCACAAAGCGGTAAAGCTCTACGCGCGGTACTGATTCTACTGGCCCTGGTTACCTTGGGCTTGTTCCTCCTTAAACCCCAGGCCTATAGCCACTTGGCCTACGGCCCCAAGGTAATTAACGGCCTTAGCGCCAAGCTGTTGTGTTCCGGCGTATTTGTCGCCGGGCGCGAAGCGGAAGCGGTTTACCAGCGCGATGTGCTGACCTCCCATACCCTGGCGCAATACGGCTCCTACGATGTAAACCCCCAACTGGAACAGGTTAGCGTCAGCAGCTTTGGGCTATATCGCCAAAACGCCCAGTACAACCCGGGCTATGGCTGCAGCCTCTATCACGACGAGCCCCCCAAATTAAGCCCACCGGCCATTACAGCCAGCGCTGGCTTTAACTGGCCCGCCGATAATATGCAGCCCGAGCTACAAGCATTGCTGACTGAGATCACCGCCGAAAATTCCACCAAGCCCCATATTGACACCCGCGCCCTGCTGGTGGCCCACAAGGGCCAGATTATTGGCGAGCACTATGCCGAGGGCTATAACCGGGACAGTTTATTTCTATCCTGGTCTATGGCCAAAAGCGTGACTGGCACTTTGGTCGGCATCTGGCTGGAGCAGCAGGGCCAGAACATGGATCAGAGCCCGAACTTTGCCGAGTGGCAGAACGATGAGCGCAGCGAGATTCAGCTGCGCCATCTACTTAATATGGCCAGCGGCCTAAAATTTGAGGAAACCTACGAGCCGGGCGACAACGCCACCCGAATGCTGTTTTTTGAAAACGATATGGCCGCCTATGCGCGCACCGCAAAAGCCGAAGCCGCGCCCGGCAGCAAGTGGGTCTACTCTTCCGGCACCACCAATATTCTGTCGGGCTGGCTTAAAAGCCAAACCGGCAGCTTGGATAACTACTACCGTTTTGCGTTTGAGAAACTGTTTGCCCCAGCCGGCATGAGCAGTGCCATTTTTGAGCCGGATGCCAGCGGCAGTTTTGTCGGCAGCTCTTACCTGTATATGACGGCCCGAGATTGGGCCAAGTTTGGCCAGCTGTATCTGCAGCGTGGCGAGCTGGCCGGGCAACGTATTTTGCCCGAACACTGGGTGGACTTTGCCCGCACCCCCATCGCCCCCTCCAAGGGTAAATACGGCGGCCAGTTTTGGCTAAATGCCGAACCCCAAGGCGGCCAGCGCCGCTTTAGCGAGCTGCCGGCAGATTTTTACCAGGCCTCGGGCCACAACGGCCAGTTTGTCAGCATTATTCCCAGCCAGGAGCTGGTGATTGTGCGGCTGGGCTGGGCCAATGGCGAGCGCTTTGATATCAACCGCCACTTTGGCGCCATCTCTAACTACATCGCCGAGCTCTAAACCAGCGGCGCCATCATCACCGACCCCAAAACAAAAAACCCACATCCGAGGACGTGGGTTTTTGTTATCGGCCTTAGGGCTGGGGCTTAGCCCTCTTCGGCCAGGGCCTGGTAAGCATCGGCATCCAGGGCCGCATCCAGCTCGGACACATCGCTGGGCTTAACCTTAAAGAACCAGCCATCGTCATAGGGTGAGCCATTGACGGTTTCCGGCTCATCCTCAAGCGCCTCGTTAATGGCAAGCACCTCACCGCTGATGGGAGAGTAGATGTCGGAGGCGGCCTTTACCGACTCCACTGTGCCCGCTTCTTCGCCCACATTGACCTGGCTGCCCACCTCAGGCAATTCCACATACACCACATCACCCAGGCTGTCCTGGGCGTGATCGGAAATACCTATGGTCACGGTACCGTCAGATTCCACCCGCGCCCACTCGTGGCTGGGCAGGTACTTCAGTTCACTGCGCACTTCGCTCATGAATTAACCCTCTGCTTCTTGGTTTATTGCTATATCTGTTGCTATTTATTTTGCCTTACACCAGGGCCTCGCCATTGCGCACAAAGCTGGGCTTAACCACTTTAACTTCGACTTCTTTATTGCGCATCTGTACCAGGCAGCTGGCGCCCACCTGCTTGGGCACCCGGGCCATGGCAATAGAATAGCCCAAGGTGGGGGAAAATGTACCACTGGTAATTTCACCCTCGGCCTCCACCCCTGGCACTATAACGGTTTGGTGAGCGCGCAGCACACCTTTTTGCTCTAAGATTAGGCCCACCAGTTTCTCTTCTACCCCAGCTGCCTTAGCTGCCTCCAGCGCAGCGCGGCCGATAAAATCTCGCTCGGCCGGCTCCCAGGCAATGGTCCAAGCCATATTCGCGGCCATCGGCAGCACCGTCTCGTCCATATCGTTGCCGTATAGATTCATGCCCGCCTCCAGGCGCAAGGTATCGCGCGCACCCAGCCCACAGGGCGCCACGCCAGCGGCCAATAGCTCGCGCCAAAATTGGGCGATAGCGGCCTCGGGCAATATAATCTCTAAACCATCTTCGCCGGTGTAACCGGTGCGTGCTAGGAACCAGCCGTCTACCTCTAAGCCTTGAAACACCGCCAACTGCTGGGCCACTTCGGCCTTGTGGCCACCCAGCACCTCGGCCACCTTGGCAATGGCCTCGGGACCCTGTACCGCCAGCATGGCCAGCTCGGGGCGCTCGCGCAGCTCGACCTCAAAGCTGGTAATGTGCTGCTCCATCCAGGCCAGATCTTTTTCGCGGGTGGCACAGTTGACCACGGTGCGGTACCAACCGTCCATATGGTAGACAATCAGGTCGTCTATTACCCCGCCCTGCTCATTGAGCATGGCGGTGTAGAGCGCCTTGCCTGGCTGGCTGCTGATTTTGTCGACATCGTTGGCCAGTAGCTTTTGCAGATAGGCTTTGGCATCGGCGCCGCGCACGTCGACAATGGTCATGTGGGAAACATCAAACATGCCCGCAGCCCGGCGCACCTTGTGGTGTTCCTCAACCTGGGAGCCGTAGGCAATGGGCATATCCCAACCGCCAAAATCCACCATTTTGCCGTTTGCCGCTACGTGCTCATCGTACAGTGCTGTTTGCTTGCCCATGACTATGCCCCGCTCAATATTGGTTTAAGCCCACCGAAAACCGCTGTTTCCCATGGGAACATCCTGTTTCCTATAAGAGAATTTCGGCATTGTACTGGGTTTTAGGGCAAAGGCAATGGGCTAAGAAAAGGGGGCTAGCCCGCCCTGCACAGTGGCGCGGCGGGCTATGTGGCCCTAACTATCGGCCAATACAATTTGGCGCCCATCGGGGGATACTTCCAGATCCACCTGGACACCATTGAGCTGGCCCACAAACTCATAGGCGATAACTTTCATACTGGCCGAGTGGCTGGCCTCGATATAGCTGGGGCGAAAACCCGGCAGCTTTTTTTCAATCGCCTTAAGCACCGCGCCGGGCACCATGGATTGCTTAAACTCAAGTTCTATCTCTTCCACCTCACCGTCGGCCAGGGCGTCAAACTCAAACTTGCGCCCATCTTCAAGCTTACCTTGCACCTCGTACACCAGCTGCCCGGCCTCCTGCTCGGTATTGGCACTGAGCAATATGGACTTTGGCAGCAGCTGTTTTAAGCCTTGAATAACCGGGGCAGGCACCTCGGAGAGTCGAATTGGGCGTTCCTCCCCAGCCCAAGCAAGCGGGGCCGCAAGCGCGAACAATAAACTAAATAGAATTTTCTGCATTGCCCTAGCCCTTGCTGCCGAGCACATCGCCCAGCTCCTTTTTGACCACCTGCCAAAATGCCTTTAGGCCCGCAGACTTGTGGTTGACCACATCGATATACTCTTCAAGCTGGTCGATCATGGCGTGCTGCTCGGCCTCTTCAACCGCCTCTAACTTACCGCGCAGTTCGGCCAGAGATGTTTCCAGCTCGGTAATTTGGCCCTGCAACTCTTGCTTGCGCTCTTGTATATTGCTCATTGTTTTACCCCTTTGTTCCTTACATACCCAATAGATTGCTACCGGCAATTAAAATAACCGGCAGCAAAAAGAACACGCTGACCACATAAACAGCCACATAGATTTTTTTCTCTACCGCAAGCTCTGCCAGTTTTTCAGCGGCCCGGGGCGGAATTTCTCGCAACAGTGGAATACCGTAGATAACCACCACCCCAAGAATATTGTAAGCCAGGTGAATTAACGCCACCTGCAAAGCAAAGATCGCATTGGCGCCGCTAACCGCGGTGGCGGCCAGCAGAGCAGTAATGCAAGTGCCGATATTGGCCCCCAGGGTAAAGGGGTAAACCTGGCGCAAACTAAACACGCCACTGCCCGCCAGGGGCACGATTAAACTGGTGGTGGTCGAGGAAGATTGCACCAACACAGTAATCAGCGTGCCCGAGGTCAAGCCGGAGATAGGCCCGCGCCCCACCGCTGCGTGTAAGATTTCTTTGGCCCGGCCAGTCATCAACTTTTTCAGCAGCTTGCCAATAAAAGTGATCACCACAAAAATTAAGGCGATACCCAACACAATTAAAATAGTGCCCACCACCGCCTTAGATAAGCCGATATCACCCAGGCCATTCTGCAACAACTTAATGGGCGGTTTTACTAAAGGCTTAATAAAGTTAAAGCCCTTCATCGACATGGAATCACCGCCGACCAGAAAGCCCGACATGGCCACGCCGATTTTTTGTAAAAAACCAAACATAATTTCCAACGGCAAAAAGATAACCACGCTAATCAGGTTAAAGAAATCGTGAATGGTCGCCGCCGCAAAGGCCCGCTTAAACTCCTGCCCCTGGCGCACATGACCCAGGCTGACGATGGTATTGGTAATGGTGGTGCCTATATTGGCCCCCATCACCATGGGAATGGCGATCTCCACCGGCAGGCCGCCGGCCACCAAGCCCACAATAATAGAAGTAACCGTACTGGAAGACTGAATTAAAGCCGTGGCAATGGTACCAATCACCAAGGCCGCCAGCGGGTTGCTGGCAAACGCAAATAACTCTTTGGCCTGATCGCCAGTGGCGGCCTTAAAACCGCCGCCAATCATGCCCACCGCCACCAGCAGCAAGTAAACTAAAGCAACAATCATCGCCCACTGCATCCAACTGCCCGAAGAAGATTCTCGCGCCGAATAACTCATCGTTTGAGCCGTCATTTTCGCGTCCTTTTGTTTATATTCTGTTGGCATGGCCATACCCAAATTCAAAAAAATAATGGGCCAGATTTAATACAGCTTTAGGTCAGAAAAATGACAAAACGGTCATATATTGAAAAAACAGAAAAAAGAGTGAGAAAGCGGAATAACTCACTAGGCAAGGGCTATCTCTTTAGCATGAGAGAAGGGCACATCTGAATAATATAGCTGAAAAGGTGCCGCCTTCGGTTTTACCGAGCAGCGGCAGCAAAGATCAGAAGTTGTAGTTAAGCGACACGGTGGTATAGCGGTCGGTCTTTTCAGTGCCGACCTCAACATCGGTATTGTGCTTGGCCAGGTAGGCCACTTTTAGGGCCAAGGTTTCGGTCATGGCAACCTTCAAGGCTACCTCACCCTCTAAATAGGAGTTCTCTTCACCGGCCTCTGTCAGCAGATAGCTTTCAAACTTGGTGCTGTCGGTGATGGTTTGTTTATAGCCGATCTTGCCTAGGGCAATAGCCTCGTCCAGCTTTTCCAAACTGTCGCGGCGCTCACTGCTGCGGTAACCCAAACCGCCTTCTAGGTCTAGGGTTTTGTCTTCCTCTTTAATAAGGTGGTAACCCAGACCACCGGCCAAGGAAGCCTGGTAGTTAAAACCGCTAAAGCGATCATCCTGATAGCGCAAGTTGCCAAAACCGTACAAGTCTTTGTCGATTTCGTAACGACTATTAAAGTTAAAGGTGTAAACCTCGGCACTGGTTTTTTCATCATCCGAGGCGCTGTTGGCACCCAGCTCTGCGGTGTGGGTCCATTTATCATGGGCGTAGGCAACCGCCAATTTAAATGCCAAGGATTCGCTTTCGGAGTTACCCGAAACACTGTTGTAACCCAGGTCGCCCTCACCTTTCCAGGTGCCGGCAAAGGCAGTGGTAGAAGTTAATAGGCCAATTGCTAGAGCAGTCTTTATAATTTTCAAAACACTTTACCATTTAAATAATTAATCTAACGTCACATTCACTTCTAATAGCCTAGCTTAGGTTTATTGTTCTTCAAATTACCAACAGGCGCCCTTGCCGGGCTAGTGAATACTTATGCAGGGGCCAAGATACCCTGAGCAAATGAACTGCAAGTGAATTAAAAACTAGGGCACTTCTGAACAACTCGATGACGATCAGGCCCGCGAGCGGCGAATCATTAACACCACAGGAAAGATACTTAACAACACCAAGGTCAGCGCCGGCAGCGCCGCACGTTCCCACTCGCCTTCTGATGTCATCTCGTAAACGCGCACAGCCAAGGTATCCCAAGCAAAGGGGCGCAATAGAAGAGTGGCGGGCATTTCTTTCATGACATCCACCAACACCAATAACAGCGCGCTAAACAAACCCGGTGACAGCATGGGCAAATAAACCCGCAGTAGCACCCGCCATTGGCCAGCCCCTAAACTCTGTGCCGCCTCTTGGTAGCTGGGTTTTAAGCGCTCAAAAGATGATTGAATAGGGCCAAGAGCCACGGTAAAAAAACGCACGCAATAGGCCAACACCAAGGCCAGCAAACTGCCCACCAAGATCTGCTTGGGTGGCAGCTCCATCAAGCTGCGCAGCGGCGCAATTAGCCAGGCATCCAACTTGGCAAAGCTGAGCATAATACCCACTGCCAATACGGTACCGGGCAGGGCGTAGCCCAAGCCGGCAATACGCATGGCAGTGCCCTTTAGCTGCACACGGCCAAGTTGACGCTGGCCAAAGCTGACCGCTAAAGCCAGGCTTACCGTTAGGGCTGCGGCCATACAGCCGAGCGCAAAAGTATGTATGATTAAATCCCAGTAGCGGCCATCTAAATCGCTCAACTGGGTTTCAAGCAGCCACAGCAGCAATTGCCCTACCGGTATCACAAACGCAAGAACAAAAACTAAACCGCAATAAGCGCTGGCCACCCAGGCTTTGGCGCCGCGCAGTTTAAAACGCTCACGCTCGCGCTTAGGCGCCTGGTATAAGCGGCCGCCACCGCGAGCACGCTGCTCGGCAAACAGGGCCAGGGCCACAAACAACAACAGCACCGAGGCCAGCTGGGCAGCGGCGGGCAAATTAAAAAAACCAAACCAAGATTTATAAATAGCGGTGGTAAAGGTATCGTAATTAAATACGGCTACCGCGCCAAAATCCGCCAGGGTTTCCATTAAGGCCAGGGCTACACCGGCGGCAATAGCCGGCCGCGCCATTGGTAAAGCCACCTGCCATAGGGCCTGCCAAGGTGTGCGCCCCAAGGTGCGCGCCGCATCCACCAGGCCGCGCCCCTGGCTTAAAAAAGCGCTGCGGCTAAGCATATACACATAGGGATAAAGCACCGAGCTCATCACCAGCGCCACCCCGGGGGCGCTGCGAATATTGGGCAGGCGAAAATCTTGGCCAAATAAATCGCGCAGTGCGCTTTGTACCGGGCCACTAAAATCAAACAGGCCGAGAGCGACAAAGGCAACCACATAGGTGGGAATGGCCAGGGGCAGCATCAGCCCCCAATCGAGCCAGCGGCGGCCGGGAAACTCGCACACCGAGGTAAGCCAGGCCAAACTAACCCCCAAACTAATGGTAATTAAGCCCACGCCGAGACAGAGTTTAAAGGTATTGCCGAGCAGCAAGCCCAACTGGGTCTCAATTAAATGAGCCCAAATATCGGTTTGATCGCTGCCCCAGCTAAGGGTGATAACCGCCAACGGCATCAACACCAGGGCAGCGGCAAACCAAGCGGGCAAGCGCCACAGATGGCGGCGCAAAAACAACAGGCGGGGGGATTGAGGCATGGCAATATCGGTCATGCCCCATTTTACCTATAAAGATGATTAACGGTAAGCGGCGCGGTCCATTAACTTAACCGCCGCAGCTTGCAGGCTACCGGCGGCTTCAACATTAACTAAATCGGCTTTGAACTCACCCCAGGCTTGCACCTCGGCCGATGGCGCCACCGCTGGGTTAACCGGGTACTCTTGGTTCAGCTCGGCAAACTGGCCCTGGGCTTCGCTGCTGGCCAACCATTCCAGTAATTTTTGGGCCTCGGCTGGGGCCTTGGCGTATTTGGTAATACCGGCACCAGAAATATTGACGTGCACGCCGCGACCATCCTGGTTGGGCCAGAACAGGGCCAGACCAATATCGGGCTGCTTTTTCTTAAGCCGGCCAAAATAATAGGTGTTTACA
Organism: Cellvibrionaceae bacterium; assembly: GCA_025800435.1. GTDB lineage: Bacteria > Pseudomonadota > Gammaproteobacteria > Pseudomonadales > Cellvibrionaceae > Pseudoteredinibacter. The sequence continues at coordinate 14,358 of JAOXRV010000801.1, forward strand.
ATAGTGGCATCACACTGGCCCGCGGCCACTGCTTCCATCGCCTTGGTATCGTTAGAGAAAGGCTCGGTAGCGAGGTTGGCCACCCAGCCTTTGACAATGCCCTCGGCCGCCTCTTCACCCAAGGTTTTGATCATGGTGGCAACTAGGGATTGGTTGTACACCTTCTTTGAGGTGCGCAGACACAAACGCCCCTTCCAAGAGTCGTCGGCCAGTTGCTCGTAACTGCTTAAGTCACTTGGCTGCACCCGATCGGTGGCATACACGATAGTACGGGCGCGCACCGACAGGCCAAACCAATCGTTATTGGCTGCTTGCAGATGGGCGGGCACATCGCGCTCAAGCGCTTCGGATTGGGTTGGCGCAAACAGACCTTTTTGGCTGGCCTGCCACAGATTACCCGCATCCACCGTCATAAAAATATCGGCGGGGGTCGACTCACCCTCGGCCAGTAAGCGCTCCATTAAGGGGCCGGCCTTATCGGTGATATAGCGCACCTCCACCCCAGTGTTTTGCTGGTAGCGATCAAACAGGGGTTTAATTAAGTGCTCTTTACGCGATGAATAGACCGTCACCACCGGCTTTTGCTCAGGGGCTTTGGCCTGCTGCGCGGCTGGCTGCTCGGCGCCGCCGCCATCGCCACAAGCGCTTAGGCCAATACAGACCCCGCCAATCAGGGCTGCTGAAACTAATTTACCGTGTACATTTACAAGCGCCATTGGAACCTCTGCCTCTACAAATAGGATAATCTGAAAATGATATACATTCCCATTAAGCCTTGCAACGCCAAGTCTGCGCTTAAACCGGGTACACTAGGCGCCCCCGAACACAAGAAGTAAACCCATGCCCGCTTTGATGGAAGCCCAACAGTTTCAGCGCCTGGTACTGGCCTGGTACCGCCAGCACGGCCGCAAAGACCTGCCCTGGCAGCAAGACATTAGCCCCTACCGGGTTTGGCTGTCGGAAATTATGCTGCAACAAACCCAGGTGACCACGGTAATCCCCTACTTTAATGCCTTTATTGAGGCATTCCCTAAAGTAGAAGACCTGGCCGCCGCCGCCATCGACGATGTGCTGCATCTTTGGACCGGGCTGGGTTACTACGCCCGCGCCCGCAATCTGCACAAATGCGCACAGATGGTTAGCGAGCAGTGGGGCGGTGAGTTTCCGCGCAGCGTGGCCGAGCTACAAACCCTGCCCGGTATCGGCCGCTCTACCGCCGGCGCCATTGCCAGCATCGCCATGGGCTTACCGGCACCAATTTTGGATGGCAATGTAAAGCGGGTGCTGGCCAGATTGCACGCGCTTGAGGGCTGGCCCGGCAATAGCCAGGTACAAAAACAGCTGTGGCAAATTAGCGAGCATTACACCCCTGCGCGCCCGGCTAAGAGCAAGAACCGCGATTTTACCCAGGTGATGATGGACCTGGGCGCCACCGTCTGTAAGCGCAGCAAACCCCGCTGCGACGCCTGCCCATTAATGGAAAGCTGCATCGCCTTTGGCCAGGGCAAGCCCGAGGCCTACCCAGGCAAAAAGCCCAAGCAAGATAAACCCTGCAAAAGCACCCAGCTATTAATGCTGCAAAACCCCGCCGGCCAAGTACTGCTAGAGCAGCGCCCGGACAGCGGTATCTGGGGCGGGCTGTGGAGCTTTCCCGAGCTTGCCCTAGGGCAAGACCCGGCCGACCACTGCCTGAGCCAGCAGTGGTGCACACAAGCGCCCAGTGCCGAGCACTGGAACAGCTTTCGCCATACCTTTAGTCATTACCATCTGGATATTACCCCGGTATTAGTACAGCTTAAGCCCCTACCTCGGGTAGCGGAACCCGGCCACGCCTGGGTAGACCCGGCCGACCCCGGCCAACTTGGGCTGGCGGCACCGGTGAAAAAGCTGCTGCAACAGCTTGCACAAATTTAATTTGGCGCGATTTACAGGTAGACTTGCAACCCAGCAAATAAGAGGAAATGCCCATGAGCCGTATGGTTTTTTGCCGCAAATACCAAAAAGAACTGCAAGGCCTAGCGCAGCCCCCCTACCCCGGCCCCAAAGGCCAAGATCTGTACGACAATATATCGCAACAGGCCTGGCAGGACTGGATGAGCCACCAGACCATGCTGATCAATGAAAAGCGCCTAAATATGATGGATATGGAAGCGCGCCGCTACCTGCAAGAGCAGATGGATAAGTTCTTTAGCGGCGAGGACTACGACCAGGCCGACGGCTATGTGGCGCCACAATAACTCGTCCAATTATTAACCAGGGCATGGTAATTTAAGCGACAAGGCCCGCTTCGACAATTGGATAAATTATCAACAAAAAGAAAGGCTTAAATAAACCCTTGACTACAACACAATGAACGGGTTTAATACGCGCCTCTTTGCGGGGCCACAGCCCATTGCAAACATGCCCGGATAGCTCAGTTGGTAGAGCAGGGGATTGAAAATCCCCGTGTCGGTGGTTCGATTCCGCCTCCGGGCACCATATTTTTAAAAGGCTCGTGGTTAGACGGGCCTTTTTTGTTTTTAACGGCTTAGGTTGGGCGGAGTCGAACCGGTTCGATGGA
>JAOXRV010000810.1 GCA_025800435.1 Cellvibrionaceae bacterium
TCTTACTCTGCTGTTTATTTAAGCAACCGGGTTAGTTCTACCCCACCCGGCGTTGCTATCATCGCCTCGCCCCAATTCAAGGGCCGCAAGAAGCACATACTAGCGGTTTTGCTGGCGTAGGCCAAGACCTATGACCGCGCACTGCTTAACTGGTTTAATATTGGGCAAAGTTTACCCTTTGGCGCCAAACCCAGCTGGACACAAAAGCGCTTTAGTACACTTGTGCAGTTTTCTGTTAGTGTTGCAGGTAGATGAAGTTCCATCAGCGCCGGCCCCAGCTGGCACCCCAAAAGCCCGAAAAGAGAGCCCAGAGCGATGAACCAAGCAGCCACCAGTATCGACACCCCACTCAATGTGGACGCCTCCGCCGCGCGCGTACAAGAGGTCTATAATAAGCAGCGCCAAGCTTATTTAAAGCAGCCCTACCCAAGCTATGAAGAACGCCAGGCTAACCTGGAAAAACTACAGCGTATTTTAAGCGACAACCGCGACGCCATTACCGCAGCGGTCAACAAAGACTTTGGTAACCGCTCCATCCACGAGACTGAATTCCTAGAGCTGTTTGGCTCTATCGACGGTATTAAATACCTGCGCAAAAAGCTTAAGCGCTGGATGAAGCCCCAGAAACGCCACACCTCATTTTGGTTTTTTGGCGCCAGCAACTCGGTACTGCCCCAGCCCAAGGGCGTGGTCGGCATTGTAGTGCCCTGGAACTACCCCCTGTTTTTGTGCATGAGCCCCCTGGCCAGTGTGTTGGCCGCAGGCAACCGCGCCATGATTAAAATGGCCGCCAACTCCCAGAACCTGTGCCGCCTGCTGGCCGAACTGATCAATAAAGAGTTTGACGAAGATACCCTGGCGATCCTGCCCGGTGTTAGCGCCGGTGATTTTACCGATATGCCCTACGATCACATTGTCTTTACCGGCTCGCCCAATGTGGGCCGTCAAGTGATGGAAAAAGCGGCCAAAAACCTGACCCCTGTGACCCTGGAGCTGGGCGGCAAGTCCCCCTGTATTGTGGCCGAAGATGCCGATGTGGAGTACGCCTGTGAGCGTATTTTGCAGGGCAAGCTCTACAACGCCGGGCAAACCTGTGTGGCCCCCGACTATACCTTTTTGCCCGAGGCCAAGGCCCAGGCCTTTATTGAGCACGCCAAAAAAATTGTCCCCCAGCGCTATGACAGTGTGGACAACAAAGACTTTACCTCAATTATCGACGAGCGCGCCTTTAGCCGCCTGATGCAAACCCTGGATGATGCCAAAGACAAGGGTGCCCAGCTGGTGAATTTATTGGGCGACGCCCAAGCCAATGTGGAGCAGCGCAAGATACCGCCCACCTTGGTGCTGGATAGCACCGGCGAGATGACGGTGATGCAGGATGAGATTTTCGGCCCGATTATGCCGATCAAAACCTATAAAAGCCTGGATGAGGTAATCGAATTTATCAATGTGCGCGAACGGCCCCTGGCCCTATACCTATTCAGCAAGGACAGCGCCACCCAAGATAAAGTGCTTAAAAGCACCATCTCCGGTGGTGTGTGTATTAACGATGTAATGATGCACGTGGCCCAGCATGATATTCCCTTCGGCGGTGTCGGCAACAGTGGTATCGGCCACTATCACGGCCCCGAGGGCTTTAACGAGTTCTCCAAACTGCGCCCCATCTGTCGCCAGCCCTCCATGCCCGGTACCAAATATATGGTTGCGCCCTACGGCAAAACCATGGAGTTATTCCTGCGCTTTATGCTGGGCAAGCGCAAGTAAGCAAGCCCCCAAAGCGGCCGCTGGCCGCTTTTTTATTCTCTACAATTTACGCTTATAACTGGCGGCACTCTTGGCACGGGCATCCAAGCCCTTTAATAGCTCGGCCATTTCATCG
>JAOXRV010000327.1 GCA_025800435.1 Cellvibrionaceae bacterium
CCTTCACATGAATAGCTCCAAAATCGTCGGTCTGGATAATCTCTACCAGTGACTCTTTAATTAATTCCATTACCGCCAAAAAGGTGACCACCACACCGAGACGGCCCTCTTCCACGGTAAACAAGCTTACAAAAGGCACAAACTGTTTGTGGGCCAGATTATCCAATACCTGACCCATGCGCTCGCGGGTTGAGAGGCGCTCTTTTTCGACGTGGTGGCTTTCGAACATATCTGCCCGTCGCAGTACCTCCGATAGGGCCAGTAGAATCTCTTTAAGGTCTACTTCGGGCTCAGGCCGGGTCAGGTTGCGATCCGGTGGCTGGGCCGAGCCCTGATGCACATCCCGCCCTAGACGCGGCAAATCGTCAATATCTTCGGCGGCTTTTTTGAAACGCTCGTATTCTTGCAGGCGGCGGATCAGGTTGGCCCTGGGGTCTTCCTCATCCTCTTCCACCTCATTACTGCGCGGTAGCAACATGCGCGATTTAATCTCCGCCAACATGGCCGCCATCAACAGGTATTCTGCCGCCAGCTCAAACTGCATGGCATCCATCAGCTCTACATACTGCATATACTGACTGGTGATCTCAGACACATTGATATCGAGAATATCGATATTCTGGCGTCGAATCAGATACAGCAGCAGGTCCAATGGGCCTTCGAAGGCTTCGAGAATAACCTCTAGTGCATCGGGTGGAATATAAAGGTCTTTGGGCAGGGTGGTCATTTCCTTGCCATCGACAATGGCAAAGGGCATTTCACCCTGGCTGGGCGGGTGTGGGTGAGCGGCCTCGGTATCGCTGCTGTGGTCACCAGCGGCACTCTGCTGATCCGCAGCACTGCTACTGTCAGCGTTCACAGCCGCTGGCGCCTGGGCCTGCTCTGGGTCGCTTGCAGTCGTCCCTTGGTCTTGTTCAGGGGCAGGCTCGGACACTGATTTAGCAGTGTCGGTCGCCATCTCGGCGCCTGCCAATTCGTTTAACTCGTCACTCACCCGGCTATCCGTCTTGTTGGGGTTATAAACCAAGCATTATAGCCCCAAAGCCATAGTGGCCGTTAACAATAATTGGGCTCCGCTGCGAAAAAGGAGATTGCGCCAACCCTAAGGAGCAATATAACCGCTATTTTCGTCGAAGTTGATGAATTTTAGGCGAAAATTACTCAAAATCTGCAAAACTACCGCAGCCTTGGCGCAGTAGCTGGGGGGTTTCATCGCTCAGGTCAATCACCGTAGTGGCCTCCATGCCGCAATAACCGCCATCGATCACCAGCTCAAGCTGATGCTCAAGGGTCTCACGGATATCGTAGGGGTCGGTCAGAGGGTATTCGTCACCGGGCATAATCAGGGTCGAGGTCATCAAGGGCTCGCCCAGGGCGGCAATCAGCTCCAGCGCAATATTGTTTTCGGGCACCCGCAAGCCAATGGTTTTGCGCTTGGGGTGCATTACCCGGCGCGGCACCTCGCTGGTGGCCTCTAACACAAAGGTATAGGGGCCGGGGGTGTGGGCCTTGATCATCCTAAAGACCGCGTTGCTAACCTTGGCATAGGTGGCCAGTTCAGACAGGTCCCGGCACATCAAGGTGAAGTTATGCTTTTTATCCAGCTGGCGTATTTGGCGAATGCGATCAACTGCATTTTTATCGCCCAGGTGGCAGCCGATGGCGTAGGCCGAATCGGTCGGAAAGGCCACCAGGCCGCCTGCTTTTAGAATATCAGCCGCCTGATTGATCAGCCGGCCCTGGGGGTTGTCGGGGTGGATCGAAAAAAACTGTGCCAAAGGGCATTCCTCGCAATACTGTAATTCTAAGACCAAGCCGCCCATACCGGCTCTACACCCGGCGGTAGCGGGCCACCGCAGCCCAGCTCTTGCCAGGGCTGGCCCGGCTGATGAAAATCGCTGCCGCGCGAGGCCAACAGGCCACACTGCTGGGCAATTTGGGCCATGGTTTCGGCCACCCCCGGGGGCTGTTTACCGCTAATCAGCTCCATGGCTGCACCGCCGGCTTCGCTAAAATCATCACACAGGCGCCGCAATTTAGTTCGGGTAAGCTTGTATTTATCGGGGTGGGCCAATACTGCCTGGCCGCCAGAGCCCCTTATCCACTCCACCACCTGCCCAATTTCTGGCCACAGGTTTTTTATATCGCCGGGCTTGCCCGCCCCCAGGTATTTTTTAAAGGCCTGGTTAATGCTACTAACATGGCCCTGCTGCAGCAGGTACTGGGCGAAATGGGGGCGGCCGATAGTACCCTTATCCACCAGTTTTTGCACCCCGGCCAGGGCGCCTTGAAAACCGAGCTTGTGCAGTTTGTCGGCGATCATCTCACAGCGCTGCCAGCGCCGCTCGGCTTGCTCGGCAACCGCCTGCTGCATAACAGCGGATTGAGGATCGATACCCAGGCCCACAATATGCACCCCCCGCCCCGCCCACTGGCAGGAGAACTCTATGCCATTTATTAAGTCTAAGCCCTGCTCGCTAGCGGCCTGGCGGGCCTCAGCCAAGCCTGCCACCGTATCGTGATCGGTCAGTGCCAGGATATCGACAGAATGTTCAACAGCCCTCGACACCAGCTCAGAAGGGCTTAAAATACCGTCCGAATAATGGCTGTGGCAGTGTAGATCGTAGAGCAATGGAATACCTGTCGAATGTATTGGCAACGTGCAATTGATAAAGCGCCATTAACCGAGCAGCAAGGCCTCGAAAATGCTAAGGTGAGCGGCCTAAACGCCGCCGGGCATTATTTTACCTGACTGGGAAAGCCATGTCTGGACAAAAGCCCAGTGACATAACACCGGAATTGAGTAAAGTACTAACGATGCAAACCCCCGTTGACAGCACAGCTGGCCAGAGCACAGCCAACAGCACTGAGCACGATATCAATCATGGTGCCACCGAGGCCCCCGCTAAGGAAAAGCCTAAAAAAGAGAGCTTGTTGGCCAATTTGCTGCTCAATATTGTTATCCCAACCCTAATTCTGACCAAGTTCAGCGGCGATGAATACCTAGGCACCAAATGGGGCGTAGTGGTGGCCCTGGCCTTCCCCATTTTATACGGCGCCAAAGACTTTATAACCCAGCGCAAAATCAATTTCTTCTCGGCCCTCGGGGTAATCAGTGTCGGCCTTACCGGCGGCATGAGCTTAATGGAGTTACCCCCCCAGTACATTGCCATCAAAGAGGCGGCCATTCCCGCCCTGCTGGGCATCGCCACCATGGTGTCAATTAAAACCCCTTACCCGCTGGTGCGCACCTTTTTATACAACGATAACTTTCTACAAACCGATAAGGTAGAAGCGGCACTGCTGGAACAGGGCAATATGGGTAATTTTGACCGCGCCATGGTCAACGCCTCGGCCATGATCGCCGCCTCGTTTTTGTTATCGTCGGCGCTCAATTATATTCTCGCCACCTGGATCTTAGTGAGCGAGCCCGGCACCGAGGCCTTTAACGCCGAACTCGGTAAAATGACTGCCCTAAGTTTTCCGGTGATTGCCGTGCCCGCCACCATTATTATGATGGCCACCCTATTTTATGTATTTCGTTCCATTACCCGTTTAACCGGCCTGAGTTTGGATGACATTATGGTCGAACAGTAAGCTGGCTGCTTGGAACACCAGAGGAGAAAAACAACAACCCCATGTATTACGCCATTATTAGTGAAGATGTCGAAAACAGCCTGGCCCTGCGCCAAGGCGCCCGGGCCGATCACCTGGCCCGCCTACACGAGTTGCAAAACCAGGGCCGCCTGCTAATTGCCGGCCCCCACCCCGCCATTGATAGCGAAGAACCCGGCGAAGCCGGTTTTAGCGGTTCTTTAGTGGTGGCAGAGTTTGCCTCCTTAGGCCAAGCCCAGGCCTGGGCCGACAGCGACCCCTATATGGCAGCCGGCGTGTACGCCAAGGTGGTGGTAAAACCTTATAAAAAGGT
>JAOXRV010000832.1 GCA_025800435.1 Cellvibrionaceae bacterium
TTGGCCACCTGATTGAGGGGGGTGTCGCTGCCGTAGTAGTTAACCGATACCGAATCCAGAATACTGGGGTGGGCACGGCCGGTACGAATTTTGCCAAAATTACCCGCCAGGGCCTCTAGGCTTTTTTGCATGCGGGCTTCGGCGTCCGCTTTGATATCATTGATCATCGTCTAAGGTCTCTTTTATCAGGGTGCCATCATCGCCGCCGCGCACAATGCTAACCAGGGCACCGGCCTGGTCCATGCGGAAAACCCGCACGGGCATATCGTGTTCTCGACACAGGCAAATTGCAGTTAAATCCATTACTCCGAGCTTTTTCTCCAGGGCCTCATCGTAGGTGAGCTTATCGTATTTGGTGGCGCTTGGGTCTTTCATCGGGTCGGCGGTGTAGACACCGTCAACTTTGGTAGCCTTGAGCACTATCTCGGCCTCGACCTCGATACCGCGCAAACAGGCGGCAGAGTCGGTGGTAAAGAAGGGGTTACCGGTACCGGCGGAGAAGATCACCACTTCGCCAGACTCCAAAAAGCGAATGGCCTTGCGGCGGTCGTAGTGGTCGACCACCCCACTCATGGGGATGGCGGACATCACCCGTGAGGAGATATCCGAGCGCTCCAGCGCATCGCGCATAGCCAGGGCGTTCATCACCGTGGCCAGCATACCCATATGGTCGCCGGTTACCCGATCCAGGCCAGCGGCACTGAGGGCGGCCCCTCGAAACAGGTTGCCACCGCCAATCACCAGGCCCACCTGCACGCCAATGCCGACCAGGGCGCCGATCTCCAGGGCCATCTTATCCAGTACCTTGGGGTCGATGCCAAAGCCCTCGTCACCCATCAGCTCTTCGCCGCTGAGTTTTAACAAAATACGCTTGTACTTTTTGTCTTTGGTGGGCATAGGTTTGTCCTAATTGAGGGAGCGGCTGCTAAATCTGACGCTTAGCTGGCAACCGCACAGCCTAAGCGGCTGAATTCTAACAAAAAACGGGGGTTAAGTGCGACTTATTCCCGCACCCAAGGCTCAGGGTGGTTTTCTTTTGACGTGCGCTTTAGTGGGGGCTTCCCCTTCCGCTCCAAATACGCGCCATCCAGGCGCTGACCCCCGTTTCATCCAGAAGCCTAGTCGCTACAGTGAAAGCCCCCACCAAACCCCACTCCACTGTGCAAAACAGGTGGCTGGAGCCCTGTAAGCTGGGAGCCTTTGCGATGCAAGCTTGAGGGGTGGGTTTTGTCACAAAAGCAGGTCATTAGCCTCCCGAACAACAGCGCCCTGCTCGCAAGAGTGACATTGCCAAGCCCCAAAAACACAAAAACCCCACCGGCATCACCACCGATGGGGTTTTTAATAAGAAAGAAGCCTTTCTTATGACTTGGAAGCAGCTACCTGGGCGGCTACTTCAGCAGCGAAGTCTTCTTCCGCTACTTCGATACCCTCACCTACCTCGAAGCGTACAAAGGTCTGCACCTCAGCACCGGCTTCTTTGGCCAGCTGGCCAACGGTCTGGTCGGGGTTCTTAACGAAGGGCTGCTCGATCAGGCTGGCTTCTTTCAAGAACTTCTTGATCCGGCCAGTCATCATCTTCTCGACAATCTCTTCGGGCTTGCCAGCCATATCGGGCTGGGCCTTGATGATGTCTTTTTCTTTCTGCAGGGCTTCTTCTGGCATCTCTTCGGGGCGAGTCACCTGGGGGTTAACCGCAGCAACGTGCATAGAGATTTCTTTGGCCAGCTCCTGATCACCAGCGCTGAGCTTGGTGATTACCGCAATACGGTTGTTGGAGTGAGTGTAGGCACCTACGGTACCGCCCTCGGCTTCAACGATAGCCACACGGCGCACGCCGATGTTCTCGCCAATTTTTTGCACCAGGGCTTCGCGGGCCTGGTCCAGCTCGCCAGACCTTAGCGCGGCAACATCTTCCTGCTTATCAGCAAAGGCCTTTTCCAGCACCTTGGCAGCAAAGCCGGCGAAATTTTCGTCGCGGGCGGCAAAGTCGGTTTCAGAGTTAACTTCAACCAGCACGCCGTAAGAGCCGTCCTCGGCTACTTTAACCGCAACCACACCGTCAGCAGCGGTGCGATCAGCTTTCTTAGCCGCCTTCAGGCCAGAGGCCTTACGCAGGTTTTCAATGGCTTTTTCAACATCGCCATCCACTTCCTGCAGGGCTTTTTTACATTCCATCATGCCGAGGCCGGTGCGCTCGCGCAGTTCTTTAACCAAAGAAGCAGAAACCGCCATGATCATTTCCTCACTTAAATATTCGAATCTAACAGCAGAAGGGGCGCACACGCCCCTTCTCTTTTTATTTAGCACAGCCCCTAGCGAGGGCGCCGCAGCGGGCCTGTGGCCAGCTTACAGCTACTGTGTTACAGCTTTACGAGAATTAGCTCGCTTCGCCTTCTACCTCAACAAACTCGTCTTTGTTGGGTACTGCATTGCCGGCGTTGGCCGCGCCTTCCAGTACTGCATCGGCAGCGGCGGTGGCGTACAGCTTGATGGCGCGGATGGCGTCATCGTTACCGGGGATTACGTAGTCGATGCCATCGGGGTTGCTGTTGGTATCAACAACGCCGTAAACCGGAATACCCAGCTTGTTGGCTTCTTGAATGGCAATACGCTCGTGCTCAACATCGATAACGAACAGTGCATCGGGCAGGCCACCCATGTCCTTGATACCACCGATAGAGCGCTCTAGCTTCTCCATCATGCGGGTGCGCATCAGGGCTTCTTTCTTGGTCAGCTTCTCGAAGGTACCGTCTTGGCTCTGGGCTTCCAGATCGCGGTAGCGCTTGATCGAGGCGCGGATGGTCTTGTAGTTGGTCAGCATACCACCCAACCAGCGGTGGCTAACGTAGGGCTGGCCAGCGCGCTCGGCCTGCTCTTTGACTACCTTGGCGGCAGCACGCTTGGTGCCAACGAACAGTACTTTTTTCTTGGCGGAGCCCAGTTTGGTCATCTCGGCCAGTACTTCGTTAAACGCCGGTACGGTGTGCTCAAGGTTGATAATGTGAATTTTGTTGCGGGCACCAAAGATGAATTCGGACATCTTAGGGTTCCAATAGCGAGTCTGGTGACCAAAGTGAACACCAGCTTGCAGCATATCGCGCATGCTTACGGTAGGCATATGTAATTTCCTTAGGGTTAGGCCTCCATATATCCCATACGCTCAACCCCACCCTGCCAAAGGGAAACGGGGCACCCAGAGCGATGTGCCGATATATGTGTGACGTTTAAATCATTAATTTTCCCGCTCTATCAAGAGCAGGGCGCGCTTTATACCATATTGGGTTTTAGGTTGCTAGGTTTTTTGTTGATTTCGGTTTGTTGGG
>JAOXRV010000021.1 GCA_025800435.1 Cellvibrionaceae bacterium
AAAAATGGTTTTACTCCCACCACAGCGCAATACTGCCTCCAGCATTCCATTAGTGGTGCGTCCAGGGGCTGGAGCATGTTGCCCGGTCAAAACAATTATTTTTGTTTTATCCTGGGCATTAAGAGCTGCCGCTAGGCTCGATGCTACAGCGGCTCCACTCCATACATCATAAACTGTGTGACTAAGCCATCGCCGGTTTACCCGATCATAAATTGACAGAACATACGAGCGCGGGTTATGGCCTGCTTTTGTGATTTCTACTCCAGCATCGTTGTATATACCGCCCGGGATTGCTGCACCACTAAACTGATATCTATAGCCAGAGTAGCGATAATTTTCCGGTGCATCAGTCAGCGCAGCATAACCTGTGCTGCCGCTGGATATTTCCAGCTTTCCTTTAAATCTCGCCTTATTAACCGGGTCATATTTAAAACCGCTGTTGGCATCACCAAAACTTACATAGGGCTTACCACCAAAGCGCCCCATCCAAATGCCAGGAGAGCCATCGGTCGGTAGTGATTTACCGTCACGAAAATAGCTGCTATTCCCGGAAAGCTCGA
>JAOXRV010000033.1 GCA_025800435.1 Cellvibrionaceae bacterium
CAAAATGCTACAGTCGACTTAACTGGCGATTCCAATGTGGATGCCCAGGATAACTTAAAAGCGATTCAAGACGCGCTAGATGCAACACTCGGGGCGGGGCAGGTGAGTGCCTCCCTCGATGGCGACGGCCTGGTTTTGACCAGTGCCAGCACGGGCGCCGCTGCCAGTATCCAAATCAGCAGTGACGGCCGTGCGGCTCGAACCGCAGCGGGCAGTGTGGATACCAGCGCCTTTAACGATTTAACTGACTTTAGTGCCGCCAGCATCGATTTTGATTTAAATGGTACCGCCGTCAGTGTCGACTTGAGCACGATCAGCGTTCCCGCCAGTGGCCCCGCTACGCTCGTGGCCGATATTCAGGCCCAGGTGGATGCGGGCCTGGTCAGTGCCGGGCTCAGCGCCGGTGAGATAGTGGTCGCCCAAGACAGTAGCAACCGCATTTATTTTAGCGGCAATACTATTGCCGCTGGTGAGAGTTTGAGCATTACCGCCAGCAGTAACAATGTGCTGGGTTTAAGTACTGCGGGGGCGATAGCAGGGCTGGATGGCTTTGGCCTGGCACAGGCCACTAGCAGCGGCGAGGACGCTAACGCGGCGACGGTTAGCTTTGTCGGCGGCAATGAAAACGGCGGCTTCAATATCGACCTTGGCAACGGCTCGACGTTTACCATCAGCGCCGCCGAGGACAACATGGCCAGCAGCCTGGGTATAGCGGTCAGCGACGGCAGCCAAAACCTGGTGAAAACCGGGCAGGATGTGGCCGGTACCATCAATGGTGTGGCTGCTGTGGGCTCTGGCCAGCGTTTAACCGGGCCCGAAGATAACGATGCCTACGGCTTAGCCTTAAATATCACCGGCGATGCATTGGGTAAGCGTGGCAGTGTCAACTTTACCCTTGGCCTGGCCGAGCAAACCCAGCGCTTTTTGGAAGATCTACTGGGCGCCAATGGCCTTTTGGGCGCAAAGGAATCGGGTTTTCAGGATTCACTGAAAGAGATCGCCAAAGAAAAAGCTGACTTGGAAACCCGCATGGAAGGCCGGCGTGCATCGCTCAGTCGTCAGTTTACTTACTACGATACGATTGTCGCCCAGCTCAATTCATCCCTGGATTTTATTAAAGCCAACTTTAAGGCATTAAACGCTGCTAACAACTAGTGACGACGTTATTGGCTCATCTTTGCTTAATACCCTCAAATAAGTAGTTTTTTTCTGTCATTTAATTGACTACCGCCAAGCTATTGACTATTAATAACTGTAACGTTTTCTATGCACTGGTCGTGGTCAACTCTGTGACGTTGATCAGACTTATACAAACTGCTCAAGCTTATCTTAGGCAATAACACAGGCTTGTATAAAATGTGCTCAGATTGAGAGTTAATTGATCGGGGTCCTGGCCCCGTGAGCGGTTGATTGAGGGTAGCTAAGTATGTGGCGGGATATCAAAGTGTTGGTTTTAGACGATGACGAAGATCGTCGCCACAATTTAAAGGTTATTCTCGATTTTCTTGGT
>JAOXRV010000336.1 GCA_025800435.1 Cellvibrionaceae bacterium
CAAGGCCTGACCCCAAACTCAAAGGCCTGACCCCAAATACTTGCAGGCATAGACTGTGGCGCGGCAAGCTAGAGAGCCTTGGGGTGGGTAGTAGGGTCTGGGGGCTTGGGAGCCAGGGATGGCGGACGAGAGCCCCATGGATGGGTTTATGCGTCCCCCAGAAGCTAGCTCACACCCCAAGGCTCGGCAACAAAGCCCCGATGTTAAATCCAGCCCAACCAAGCCCAGCTCAACCTCAAGCGCATTAATTGGCCTAAAAAATGGTCGATTCTGTATGTTCCGCAGTGCGGAATTAGTTGCTATGATTTCGGAACAGCAACCATTAGACCAATAATATGATCCGCGACCCCGAAACCCTTGCTGCCCTGCTCGATACCATTGCCCGCTATGTGCGCGAGCGCTTGCGCCCGTTGGAGCATCAGGTGGCCGACGACGATGAAATCCCCGCAGAAGTTATCCAAGAGATGCGCGAGCTGGGCCTGTTTGGCCTGACCATCCCCGAAGCCTATGGCGGCCTCGGCCTAACCATGGAAGAAGAGGCCCTGGTGGCGATGGAGTTGGGCCGTACCTCCCCTGCGTTTCGCTCGGTGATCGGCACCAATAATGGCATTGGCTCCGCCGGCCTGGTGTTCGATGGCAGCGAGGCCCAAAAGCAACGCTATTTACCCAAACTGGCCAGCGGCGAACTGAGTGCCTCGTTTTGCTTAACCGAGCCCGACGTGGGTTCGGATTCGGCCAATGTGCAAACCCGCGCTCGGCGTCAGGGCGATAGCTATATCCTCAATGGCCGCAAGCGTTTTCTTACCAATGCCCCAAGGGCCGGTTTGTTTACGGTAATGGCCCGCACCAACCCCGAGCTAAAAGGCGCCAAGGGGGTTTCCGCCTTTGTGGTGGAGGCCGACAGCCCAGGCATTAGCCTCGGTGCCAAAGACAAAAAAATGGGGCACGCCGGCTCACACACCTGTGATGTGATTTTTGATAATGTGTACGTGCCTGCCGCTAATTTAATTGGCGAGCAGGAGGGCAAGGGCTTTTACACCGCCATGAAAACCCTGGATCGGGGGCGTTTACATATTTCGGCCCTGAGTGTGGGCATTGCCGAGCGCCTGTTGGATGACTCGCTGCAATACGCCACCGAGCGCGAGCAGTTTGGCAAGCCCATTGCCGAGCACCAATTAATTCAAGCCATGCTGGCCGACTCTAAGGCCGAGGCCTACGCCGGGCGCAGTATGGTGCTCGATTGCGCCCGCCGCCGGGATGAGGGGGAAGCGGCAAGCACCGAGGCGGCCTGTGCAAAATTATTCTGTACCGAGATGGTGGGCCGGGTGGCCGACCGGGCGGTACAAATTCATGGTGGCGCGGGTTATATCGCCGACTATGGGGTGGAGCGTTTTTACCGGGATGTACGTTTATTCAGGCTTTATGAGGGCACCAGCCAGATTCAGCAGATGGTGATTGCCCGCAACCTAATCCGATCGAAACAATAATGCAGGAGAACAAATCGTGAATGTAGATTTCTCAGCCGAGGAGTTGGCCTTCCAGCAGGAAGTGCGCGACTTTCTCGCCGACAAATTACCCGCCGAGATCGGCGCCAAAGTGCTGGCCGGTACCCCCACCAGCAAAGACGACCATATTCGCTGGCAAAAAATTCTGGCCGAGCAGGGCTGGGCCGCAGTCAACTGGCCGGTCGAGCATGGCGGCACCGGCTGGAGCCCCACCCAAAAATATATCTGGGCCAATGAATGCGCCGTGGCCGGTGCCCCAGATGTAGTGCCCTTTGGTATGAAAATGGTGGCCCCGGTTATCTACACCTTTGGCAACGAAGAGCAAAAGCAGCGCTTTTTGCC